>JAKASY010000479.1 GCA_021817625.1 Bacillota bacterium
CGGAGACCTAAAGCACATCCGCGTCACGCGCCGAGGCGGACGCCTCGCCCAACTCGTGTACGATCCGGTGACGGTCGACGTTGCCAGGCTGGAGTCCGAGGTGATTCGGCCGCTACGGCTGTCAAGCGGACCGATCGCCCAGGCCGTCCCGCGCGCCCAGCGCGTGAGCGGCCGCACCGACGCCGAGCGGCAGCTGCTGAAGGGGGCGTCCCTGCTCTTTGCGGGCGACGCTGTGTACGCGGTCACCGTCGAAAGCCGTAGCCGGCGCCAGGTGGCCGAGCCGAGCACGGAACGCGCGGTGTTCGGCCCCAAGGACGCCCTCGTCGAGGCGCTGGACGACAACCTTGGGCTCATCCGTAGCCACCTTCGCGATCCGCGCCTGCAGGTAGAGCGCGTGAGCGTCGGCACGGACTCTCCCACGCAGGTCGCGGTCCTCCACGTCGACGGGGTGGCGGACGCGGCCATGGTCGATCGGGCGATGGGCCGCCTGGCCACCTACGCTCCCCGCCGCATGGGCGTGGTCGGACAGCTGGTGCCGGTGCTCATCGGCAGCGTGTGGTCGAGCCTCCTGCCGATCGAGTTCACGGAGCGCCCGTACCGCGTGGCCGACCTCCTGTTTCGCGGCCGCGTGGCGATTCTCGCGGACGGATCGCCGCTTGCCGTCGTCACGCCGATCTACTTTTTCGAGCACTTCATAGACGAGGAGGAGTACCTCCAGGCCACATTCACCCGCTGGTTCGTGCGCGGCCTGCGCGCGGTCGCCTTCTTCCTGGCCCTGATGGCGCCCGGCCTCTACCTGGCCGTGCTGACGGTGAACACCACCATCCTGCCGGGCCTGCTCGCGGTCGTCGTCGCCACCACCCGCCAGTCGCTTCCCTTTCCCATCGCGATCGAGACGTTTTTCATGCTCATCATGCTGGACGTCATGGCCGAGGCGACGGTGAGCATGAAGGGCGTCCTCGGCCCGGCCATCTCCATCGTGGGCAGCCTGATCATCGGCTCCGCAGCCGTGCGCGCCAACCTGGCGAGCAACCTGGGCGTGATCCTCGTGGCCGTCACGGCGCTGGCGACGTTCGCCACGCCGCGCTACCACCTCACCTACGCGGCGCGCGTCCTCAAGTACCCGGTGATGCTGGTCTCGTCCGTGTTCGGCCTGATCGGCTGGACGCTCGCGGGCATCTGGCTCTTGGCCTATCTCACCTCGTCGCGCGCCCTCGGCAGCCCGGCGCTCCAGCCCCTGGCCCCGCTCATGCCGGGTCGGGTGCAGAGCGAGTCGACGTCCGCACCGCACGGCGGCGCGCCGCCACGCCTCGGGCGGCCGACGAGGGTCGGCGAGCGATGATCGCCGAGCGGCCGGCCCTGCGGCCTTGGACGGTCGGCGCGGTGGCATTTCTGGTGACCGTATGCATGAGCCCGCTCGTGCTGGTCGAGCCGATCACGCGCGAGGTGGGCACGGGCGTGTCGCTCTGGTACGCCCTGGCCATCGTGGCGGCGCTGGTCGGCGTTGAGTTCAATGCACGGCTGGTGCGGAGCGACCTGGTGCCTTGGGCAGACTGGCTCCGTACCCACGTCGCCCCCTGGCGTGCAGCGTTCTTCCTGCTGGGCGCCGCCTTCATGCTGACCGTGTGGCTGAACGTCCTGGCGGCCACCGAGCTGCCAGACACGCCGCGCGCCGTGAGCTCGATGCTCGTTCTCGTCGTGGTCGCGTACACCATCCGCCTCGGTCTCGAGGCCACGATGAACCTCGTCGGTCTGCTCGCGCTCGTGGTCGCTCCGATGCTCGTCCTCTCCTACCTCGGAATCGTGCCGGCGATGCGGGCGGCGAACCTCTTGCCCATCGCGCCGCTGTCCGTGCCGTGGCTGTGGCCGCTCATCACGTTCATGTGCCGAGGCTTCGACGTCATCCCCGTGGCCGGCCCTCATGTGCGCGGCGCCTTCCGCACCGCCGTGCTCGTGGGCGTGGGCAGCGGCGCGGTTCTGCTCACGCTCACCATGCTCGCGCCGGTGCTGGTGTTCGGCGCCAAGGTCACCGCGGAGATGGCCTACCCCTACATCCGCACCATCGGCATCGTCACGAGCCCCTACCTGCCGTTTCAGCGCGTGCAGTTCGTCACGTTCATCACGTGGCAGATGATCAGCTTCGGCATCGTGGCCGCGTACTCGATCTGCGGCCTCGCGTCCCTCGGCGTGCCCGTCCACCCGCTCACGCCCTGGCGGGCCGTCCTGCCCTGGACGGCCTCGGTCCTGGCCATAAGCCTCTACGTCATGCCGCCGGACGTGAGCGTCCGGCTCAAGACCCTGTGGTCGGTCTATGGCCTCATCCTCTACTACGCGGTGCCCGCGCTGGTCCTTGCGTTCGGCCGGACCGGCCGGCCCAGGGAGCCCGCGGTGGCGTGAGCGCGATGCGCGCCCTCGCCGCTCTGGCCGTGGTGCTCACCGTGGTGCTCAGCGCGGTCGGCTGCTGGGACGTCCACGACGTCAACGACCTCACGCCCATTCTCGCCATCGGCTTCGACCACGCGAACGGCCGCTGGACCGTATCGGCCGAGGACGCCGTGGTCGGCTCGGGCGGCTCGGGCACATTCCAGGGCGTGGTCCACGTGGGCCACGGCGCGACGCTCGCGGCGGCGGTCGAGGACATCCGCGCGCACGTGGCCCGACGCCTCTACGTAGGCTCGGCGCGCATCGTCGCCGTTGGGCGAGGCGCCCTCGCGAGCGATCTGCCCCTGATCGTGCGCCGCCTCACGGAGGCCCAAGAGGTGGACGAGACCGCCTTCATCGTGGGCTCGACGTCAACGGCGCAGGCCCTGCTCGCGAGCAAGGACGGCGCCTTCGGCACGACGTCGGTGCGCCTGCTCAAGGAGTTCGAGAGCCCGGAGATGGCCGGGCACAGCCACGTAATCGCCCGGGTCTGGCAGCTGCAGCGCGACCTCTTCGGGCCCGAGCCTGCCCGCTTCGCGGCCGTTCCCCTGTTCGACTTGTCCGGCCGGACCAGCGCCGCCGACGTCGGGGCCGCCGTCGTCGGCCCCGGCGGACGCCTGGCGCTTCGCCTCGACCGCGACCAGTCTGCCGTCCTGAACTGGATCACGGGCCGGCAGAGCAGGCAGGTCCTCTTCTTGCCCGACGGCAACCGGGTCGAGGCCGACGCCGTGCGCACGCGCGCCCAGCTTACGGACATGCGCCATCTGGCGCTGCACCTGCGGGTCCGGGCGACCGCCTATTATGTCCGTGGTGCCGCGCTCGTGAGAT
>JAKASY010000480.1 GCA_021817625.1 Bacillota bacterium
GCCGAGGTCGATCGCGGCGCCGTCGGGCGCCGCCCACACGCGCTCCGCCGGGATCGGCGTGAGCGGCCCGAATAGCGCCTCGAAGCGCGCGTCGCCGTAGACACCGCGCGACGACGCCTCCAGGCGGCTTGGGTCGATCAGGTGGCGCGCGCCCTCGGGGTGGACGGCCACCCGCACCCAGGGCCAGCGCGCGCCGAGCGCCCCCGCCGCGCCCGCATGGTCGAGGTGCACGTGGGTGACGGCGATCCATCGCACGCGCTCCGGCTCCACGCCCAGCGCCTTGAGACCGCCGACAAGGGAGCCAATGCTGGGCCCGGAGCCGACCTCGACGAGGGCGACGGCCTCGCCGCCGTCGACCACGTAGCAGGCGTTGCGCTGGGGCCTGCCGCGTTCGAACAGGTCGATGCGGTAGACGCCCTCGCCGACCTGGGCCACGTCGACCGGGGCCATCGGGGCAGGGGAGGACTCGCTCGGCGTTGGGGCCACCTCCTACAAGCGCACCGGGCCTCGTGGGCCTGCCCCGCGCCCCGGCATCGCCTCTTGGTCCATCGTAGCCGGCGCGCCCGCCGGCCGCACGGTCATCGCTGTACGGCACCGCGGTAGAGCGCGCGCTCCCGGATGTTCCCAGCGCCGCCTACAGCCGCCGGACCAGGGCCCGCCCCAGGTTTGCAGAACGGCTTGGCGGCGCCGCTAACCCGCCGCCGTGCTCGCGGTGTGCCGCGTGACGAATGTCGCTCTCACATAGCGCGAATCCGCCGGCACGACTCGTGACCGTGGCTCGCGCTGTCCCGGGCACAACACCACCATCCGTGGGCGATCTGTCTGCCCGACACACGGACGCTTTGTGGTAATGGCAGACGAGGAGGTGGCAAGCCGCCGGGGGGGCCTGGGCCGGATCGTGTCGAGGACTCCGGCCACCCTATTTGTGCTCCCTGGGGCTGGGTCTGCGCAGGCTGCGTACCGGGCCGGGCCCGGTCGACGTAACCCTTGCTAGCCTGTTGAGCAGGTCGACGGCGGTCAATGCCCGCATGCCAGAGGGTGGCCGGCGGCCGCGAAGAGCCGCGCTTCGTCCGCAACGCGGCTACCGCCTATTCGCGCTCGATCCCGAGAAGGGTGACCGAGTTGTCGTCGAACGTGTACCAGATCCGGTACGGCACCTCGCGACGCCCTTCACTAGCCAAACTCTTCGCTCGAGGACGGCATGGAAGATATCCGGCCTGTTGGCGAGTGCCCACGTGACGCCTCGCAACAGTTCGTCCAGCCGCTCTTCGTGGATTCCCATTGCGTGGACCTGGGCCTGAAACAGAGGGCTCTCCACGATCGTACGGTGCCTACCAGCCATGCTGGCGTGCCATCTCGCGCGTCCGCTGGATATCGGCCTCGGTCGGGGGCTCACTGCTGATCAGGGCCGTCTCGTACGGGATCGTCTCGCCCGTCTCCGCCGCAAGCCACCCCGGGAACTCATGGGAGACGGTCGACAGGTCCGTGCCGTTCATCGGCCGGACCGCGTCGATGACCGAGTCGACCAAGGCGATCTCCTCGGAGCCGAACACGCTCAGGTCAGGCGCGCGAAGGGCGACGAGGCGCTGCTGTGCCCGGTAGAGACCGGGAAGGGCTCGATTGACCATCACCACCTCGCCGCACGCAACCATGTCGTCCCGCAACGGCACGAGCCGCCTGGGCGCCGGACCCATCTCGAGGCGCATGTACTCAGCACCCGTGATCGCCCGCCCGAGCTGGCTGTAGGCCAGGAAGTCGCTGAGGAACAGGATCTTGTTGAGTTTCACCGCCCCGAACGCGGGGTCGCCTTCCGATTTGAGACTGATGTACAGGATGAGTTCCCTGAGCTTGCGCTCGGACTCCTCGGTGCGGTTCCGGGTAGCCGCGTTCGCCATCGGTCGTCCCCTCCTTTCCACCAGCTTGCGTCGCCCGTCACCGGCCGCTCGGCGTATAGGCGATTTCACCCCCGGCTTCGTCCTCAACTGTGCCTGCCTTGCGTGTCCACTCGCGCAGCCGAGCCGAGGCGGCGTCAGACTCGTGCGCGGGCCGCTTCTTCGCGTGTGGGCTGGCGGATCCTGAGACGCGTCCGTGGCTTCGTCGGCCTAGCCTTGAGCGTAGGGGGCCATCCCCAGGTCTCCAAGTTGGTGACGCGTGTGTACAGTAGTGTACACCCAGGCGGACGGCGCGCCATCGGGCTCATCCTATGGCGGGGCTCGGGCCTGGGCCTCAGCGTCGCCTCGAGCGTGATCCCGCAGGTCTTCGCCCAAGCCGATCGCCATAACCCTCGCCACGAGCGACCATGGGTGGCGCTGGTCGACGGCAATGTCCGCCAGTTCGAGCGCATCGGCGCCGAGAGGCGCGCCAGCTGCGTGATGGGCGTGGCACGGCGCGCGTGTGGAGGGGCGTGGGGCGCCGGCCGCCGAGGCCGGAGGTCGATCGCAGAGCCGTCGGGCGCTGCCCACACGCGCTCCGCCGGGATCGGCGTGAGCGACCCGAACAGCGCCTCGAAGCGCGCGTCGCCGTAAACGCCGCGCGACGACGCCTCCAGGCGGCTTGGGTCGATCAGGTGGCGCGCGCCCTCGGGGTGGACGGCCACCCGCACCCAGGGCCGGCGCGCGCCGACCCCCGCCGCGCCCGCATGGGCGAGGTGCACGTGGGTGACGGCGATCCACCGCAAGCGCTCCGGCTCGACGCCCAGCGCCTTGAGACCGCCGACAAGGGAGCCAATGCTGGGCCCGGAGCCGACCTGCTACACCCTACAAGCGCACCGGGCCGCGTGGGCCGGCCGCACGGCCATCGCTGAAAGACCCTGCGCGAAGACGACGCGTGCTCCCGGATGTTCCCAGCGGCGTCGACGGCTGTCGGACCAGGGCCCGCCCCAGGTTTGCAGAACTGCTTGACGACTTCGTGAACCCGTCGCTATGCTCGCGATGTGCCAGGCAACGATACTCATTCTCACATAATGAGAATCCGCCGGCACGGCCGCGCGTCGCGCGGCGAATGGGTAGGGGGCATCGGCTGGATGCGGCGTTGCATGCTGTACGTGCCCGCAAGCGACGAGCGTAAGCTCGCCAAGCTCGAGGCCCTCCACGGCGCGGCCTTCATCCTCGACCTCGAGGACGCGGTTGCCCGCTCGGAGAAGGCCGGGGCGCGCCGGCGCGCGGCGGAGTTCGTCTCCGCGCGCGGTAGCGCGCTCGAGCTGTATGTGCGAGTGAACGCCGCGGACACGGAGTACTTCAGATCGGA
>JAKASY010000481.1 GCA_021817625.1 Bacillota bacterium
CGATCTCGCCGCTCATGCGGTCCGGCCCAAGGCTGCCGCGCGCCCGCACTGCCTCACCCACGGCCACGGCCGGCGGCTCCTGCCCGGGCCGCAGGGGCAGCCGCAGGACCAGCGAGGAACGGCTGTCCGTGATCCACACGAGATGGGCGCCGCCGCCGCCGCTTCGCCCGCTGCGCGTCTCCTGCCGGAACACCCGCCCGGCCACCACCGCCGACTCGCTCTGCTTGGGGAGCCGGTCGAGCGCCAGGGCGTCGGCACGAACGGCCCGGCCCAGCAGGACGTCGCGCTCGGATGCTTGCAGGGCGGCCTCGACGTGCGCACGCCGGACCTCCTCCAGGTACGCGGCCTCCTTGGCCTCGTGCTCTGCAAGGATGGTCTCCAAGTCCGGCCCGCTGTGGGCCGAAAAGCGCAGTCGCGGCGCGAAGCCCAGGTCGCGTGCCATCGACGCCTCGATGCGGGCCAGCGTGCCACCCGCGCGCAGGCGCGCCTCCCTCGGGCCGTCCACCCCCTCGATCACGAGCTCGCCCTCGCCGCCGGGCCGCACGGTCGCCGCCTCGAGCCTTGAGGCCTCCTCGTCGGCGCCCCCGCCGGCAGCCTCCTCGCACGCCCGCCTCCAGGCCCAGCGCAGAGCGGCAAACGCGCCGTCCTGCCCGCTCTCGACCAGACCTGCCACCGCGCAGTCCCCTCCTCCGAAGCCGGGCGCCGGCCGCCCATCGGGGGCGGGCCCGGCGCCCGCAAGCACTATGGCAGGTAGCGAACGATCTCCCAATACATCCGCATGCGCGCGGCAAAGCCCTTCACCAGTCCGAGCTTCTCCTCCTTGGTGCGGTGGGTGACATTGTGCAGGACCACCTCCTCGGCCTCGATGCCGGCCCGGCGGAGGTAGCGCGTGAGGGCGACCTCAACCCCGAAGCGTGCGTCGTCGATGTCCTCGACCTGCTCGAGCAGGCTGCGCCGCACCGCGCGCTGTCCGGACAGGTTCGGCGTGATGGCCTGGGCGAGGTCCGTGAACGGGCGCCCGCCCTCGAACAGGCCGATGGACATCTCCCTCTGGCCGCTCACCACCGGCTCCAGAAGTGCCGCAACGTGCCCGGAGGTGAGGCCGACGAGATCGGCGTCGAGGAACAGCACGACGTCGGCCGTGGTAGCGCGCAGGCCCTCCCGCATGGCCGCACCCTTGCCCATGTTGAACGGGAGCTCGATGACCCGCGCACCGGCCTCCTGCGCCCGCGCCGCGGTGGCGTCGTCCGAGCCGTCCGACACCACGACGACCTCCGACAGCATGGGAACGGCACGCAACACGGCGACGATCGCGCCGATCGTCGCCTCCTCGTTGAACGCGGGGATGACCGCTGCCGCGTGCACGACCTCGGGCAGACGCGCCAGGCGAGTTTGGGCCTGTGCGCGCGTCTCCATGGTCATCCCCTCCCCGCTGCCCCCAGGCTGTCAGTAGGCCCGGCCGAACACTGCCCGATGCTGGGCCCGCTCGTCACAGACCAGGCACCTGGGCGGCACCTCGCCCTCGAAGGGGATCAGGCGCAGCGTGGCGCCGGTTTCCGACTTCACCGTCTCCTCGCACGCCGCCCGCCCGCACCAGCCAGCGACGAACAGGCCCCGCTTCTGTGCGATGGCCTCCGTTAGCTCGCCCAGCGTGGCCACCGTCTTCGTGTTCTCGCGCAGGCGCTCGCGCGCGCGCCCGAGCAGATCATCCTGGATCTGGCCGAGCAGTTCGCCCACGGTATGCGCCAGATCCTCCTGGGCCACGGTCACCTTCTCGCCATTGTCACGCCGCACGAGGACCGCCTGACCGGCCTTCAGGTCACGGGGCCCCAGCTCGAGGCGCAGCGGCACGCCGCGCATCTCCCACTCGTTGAACTTCCAGCCCGGCGTGTACTCCTCGCGGTCGTCCACGCGCACGCGGTACATGCCGTCCAGGCTCGCCTTGAGCTGCCGCACCCGCGTGCGCACCGCCTCGCCCTCCTTGCCCGGGGCGATCGGCACGATGATCACCTGCACGGGCGCGAGTCGCGGCGGCACGACCAGGCCGCGCGCGTCCCCATGCACCATGATGAGGGCACCGATCAGTCGAGTGCTGGCGCCCCACGAGGTCTGCCACACGAGCTTCTCGACACCGTCGCGGTCGAGGAAGCAGATGTCGAAGGCCTGCGCGAAGTGCGTGCCGAGCTCGTGCGAGGTACCCGCCTGGAGCGCACGGCCGTCGCCCATCAGGGCCTCGCAGGTGTACGTGTGCACCGCGCCGGCGAACTTCTCGCGCTCACTCTTGCGACCGACGAGGACGGGAATGGCCATCTCCCGCTCAAGGAAGTCACGGTACGTCTCCAGCATCCGCAGCGCTTCCTCGTGCGCCTCGGCCTCCGTGGCGTGGGCGGTGTGGCCCTCCTGCCAGAAGAACTCCGTCGTGCGCAGGAACGGCCGCGTCGCCTTCTCCCAGCGCACGACGTTGCCCCACTGGTTGATGAGCACGGGCAGGTCGCGGTACGACTGGATCCACTTCGCGTACATGTTGCCGATCACGGTCTCGGACGTGGGCCGGATGGCCAGGCGCTCCGCCAGCGGCTCACCGCCGCCGTGGGTCACCCACGCCACCTCGGGCGCAAATCCCTCGACGTGCTCGGCCTCCTTGCGCATGAACGACTCGGGGATGAGGAGCGGGAACAACGCGTTCTCGTGGCCGCTCTCCTTGAACCGGCGGTCAAGGCCGGCCTGGATGCGCTCCCAGATGGCGTAGCCGGCAGGGCGGATCACCATGGTGCCCTTGACCGGTCCGTAGTCCGCGAGTTCCGCCTTGAGGACGACGTCCACGTACCACTGCGAGTAGTCCTCGGTCGGCGAGGTGATCTCCTTGACGTACTGGTCCGATGGCTTGGCCACCCGGGAAGCCCCTTTCCTGCGCGTCCTCGTCCGTCCCTGGCCGCTTACAGGTGTGGCGCGGGGAGCGCTCGCCGGACGCGTCCGGGCCGGCTCCCCGCGCCACGAAGCGGCGCTCTGCTCGGTCGTAAGCGCTGGTCCCGAAGACCGCTAGGCGCCGGTCCCACATACAAGCCGTGCCTGCTCGCGTGCCCACGCATCCGCCCTCTCGACATCCTCCACCCGATCCACCGTGCCCGCTGGCGCCCGTTCGAGCACCCGGCGCACCACCTGCGGGATGTCCGGAAAGGTCAGCCGTCCCGCCACGAACGCCGACACCGCCTCTTCGTTCGCGGCCACCAGCACCGCTAGATCGGA
>JAKASY010000482.1 GCA_021817625.1 Bacillota bacterium
ATCTGGAAGCGCCGCACGCACTCGGCGATGAGGTGGGCCGCCGGGCGGGGGTCGAGGGAGGCGCGCGGCGCAGGCAGGTCCGCGCCATCAAGGCCGCTCTCCCCGTGGATCTCGGCGGCGGTGATCGGCGCGCGCACGAGCGGGCGGGCCGCCCCGGCCGCAACCGGCAGGTCGATGCCGCCTAGGGCCAGGACGGCGCGAGCGTTGCGCGTCGTCTTCTCGATGGTCTGGTTTCCCGCCACGGTGGTGACGGCGAGGAGCTCGAGGCCCGGGAGGGCGCCCGCCACGAGGATGGCGAGCGCGTCGTCGTGGCCCGGGTCGACGTCCAAGAGGACCTTCTGGCGCGGCGCCGCCGGCGCGCGCCCCTCAGCGGGCACCGGCTTCGAGGCGGCCGATCGATGCCAGGATGCGCTCGCGCGCCGCGTCGGCGTCCACCCCGAGCGCCACCTCGGTGCGCGCCTCCTCGCCGTCGTCGGGCCGCAGGGACACGGTCATGCCCCGGGTGTACTCGCCCCGGCGCTCGACGCGCACGGGGCGCTCCTCGGTGCGCAGGATGCCGGGCTCGAACGGCGCCAGCGCGGCGAGGGCGTCGTGCTGGGCGCAGGCGAGCCGGCCGTAGTGCCGGCGGTAGAAGCCGGCGTAGGCGGTCGCCATTTTCCCGAGGGCGGCGACGAAGGGGCTTGGGCTCTCCCTGAGGGCCTCGAGGTGCTCGGCCTCGAGCGTCACCTGGAGCGTCACGTCGAGCCCCACGGCGACCACGCGCCACGGCGCGCCGAACACGAGGTCGGCCGCCTCCGGGTCGTGGTAGATGTTCGCCTCCGCGCTGTGCGTGATGTTGCCGGGCACGTCGAAGGCGCCGCCCATGACGTACACGGCGCGCACGCGCTGGGGGAGGTCGGGGTCGGCGAGCAGGGCGAGGCCAACGTTCGTGAGCGGGCCGACCGCGACGATCTCGAGCTCGCCGGCGCAGAGCTCGCTCTGACGCAGGATCTCCGGCACGGCGTGGCCGCTTGTCCGGCCCGCCGTCGAGGGAAGGAGGCCGCGCTGGCCGCCGACGCCATCCTGGCCGTGCACGTTCGGGGCGTACGACGGGCTCTGGGCCAGCGGTCGGGCGGCGCCCGCCGCCACCGGCACGTGGCCGGCGCCGGCGCCCAGGAGCAGGGCGTGCGCGTTGTCGGTCGTGACGGTCACGGGCGCGTTGCCGTGCACGGTGGTCACGGCCACGAGCTCGCACTCGGGCTGGCCCAGGAGGTAGGCGAGGGCGATGGCGTCGTCCACGCCCGGATCGGTGTCGAACAGGATCTTGTGCATCGTGCACCACCTCGTGCGGGAATTGGGCGCTACTGCCTGGGCTCGAACACGGCGCCGTCCGCGGCGGGCGCGCGAACGCGCCGCGCGGCCACGGCGAGGACCAGGACGGTCAGGAGATAGGGCGCCATGAGGACGAGGTTCTGCGGCAGGGAGGTGGTGGCCTGGACCTGGTACGTGACCGAGGTCAGCATGCCGAAGAGGAGAGCGATGGCGACGGCGCCGAGCGGCGTCCAGCCGCCCACGATGACCGCCGCCAGGGCGATGAAGCCGCGTCCCGCCACCATGTCGGTGTTGTACAGGTTGAGCGTGCCGATCGACAGGTAGGCGCCCGCTAGCCCGGACAGGGCGCCAGAGATCAGCACCCCCTGCCACTTGAGGGCACGCACCTTGAGGCCGAGGGCGTCCGCCGCCCACGGGTTCTCGCCCACGCTGCGCAGCCGCAGGCCCCAGCGCGTGCGGAACAGGACCAGCTGGGCAACGATGGCGATGAGGACGAACACGTAGAAGAGCGATATCTGGCCGCTCAGCACCTGGCCGAGAAACGGCACCGACGAAAGCCCCGGGATGTTCCAGATCGACAGCTGGGGCGTCGACACGGGCGTGCCGTTCGCGCCGTACAGGGCGGCGAGCAGAAAGCCGGTAAGGCCGCCCGCGCCGGTGAGGCCGGTGAACAGGGCGTTCACGGCCATGCCCGTGATCACCTGATCCGCCTTGAGGTGCAGGGCCGCCCAGCCGATCAGGGCGGCCGCCAGGGAGCCCGCGACCACGGCCCCGACCACGCCCAGCCAGGCGCTGTTCGTGCCGGCAGCGACGACGACGGCGATGAAGGCGCCGATCTCCATGAGCCCCTCCATGGCGATGTTCACCACGCCGCCGCGCTCGCAGAACGTTCCGCCGATGGCCGCGAGCGCGATTGGCACGGTGAGCGAGAGGCCGCCGGCCCACAGCGTGGGATCGGCGAAGAAGTTCACGCCCCCACCTCCTGCGACCGCCCCTCGCCGCGGCGGCGCTCGAGGAGCCAGGCGACGATCCGGTCGGCTGCGATGAAGAAGATGATCAGGCCGCCGACGACGTCGACCATCGCGGAGGTCACGCCGGTGGCCGCCTGCATCGCGGACCCGCCGCTCTCCAGGGCGCCGAACAGGAGCGACACGACAAGGCAGCCCCAGGGGTTGTTGCGCGCCATGAGGGCGACGACGAAGCCGGTGAAGCCGTAGTTGTCGGTGAAGCTGTCGTACACGGTGTGGAAGTTGCCCAGCACCTGCGCGCCGCCGCCCAGGCCGCACAGGGCGCCGGCCAGGGTGAAGGCGACGACGGTGAGGGCGCCGACCGGCACGCCGGCGTACTGCGCGGCGCGCAGGTTCTGCCCCATCATGCGGATCGAGAAGCCCGTGCGGGTGCGGCGCAGAAACCACGCGGTGGCGAGGGCCGCGGCCGGGGCGAGGAGGATGGCCCAGCTGAGCGTGGTGCCGTGAAGGAGGTGGGGGATCACGGCCCCGGGGGCGATGTTCGCCGACTGCTGCAGCCCGGGCGACACCTGCATGGGCCCGCCGGCCAGGAGGTAGTTGGCGAACGCCAGGGAGGCGTAGCTGAACATGAGGGTGCTGACGATCTCGTTCACGTTCAGGTACGCCTTGAGGATGCCGGGGAGCGCCCCGAGCATGCCGCCCGCGACCATGGACGCCAGGAGCGCCACGGCCACGTGCAGCGGCCCGAACATGTGGGCGAAGGCGATCCCCGCGAGGCCGGCCGCGATGCTGCCGACCACGTACTGCGCCTCGCCACCGATGTTCACGAGGCCAGCCTGGAAGGAGAGCGCGACGCCGATGCCGACGAGCATGAGCGGCAGGCTGTCCGCGAGCGTCGTGCCGATGCCCAGGGTAGAGAAGAACGCGCCGGAGATCAGCGCCGACCAGGCCTGAAACAGATCGG
>JAKASY010000483.1 GCA_021817625.1 Bacillota bacterium
CGCTTCCTTGACCTGATGGACATCGCCCGCGTGCTCGGCGCGCTGGCGGCCTTCTGTCTCCTCTCGAGCGCCGTCTATTGCCTGAATGACCTGCTGGACCGCGAGCGCGACCGGCTCCACCCGCGGAAAAGCCGGCGGCCGCTGGCCGACGGCCGGCTGCGGCCCGGGGAGGGCCTAGCCGCGGCGATCGCGCTCGCGGTAATGGGACTCGGGCTGTCCGCGGCGCTCGGCGGCCCCATGCTGCTCGTCAGCGTGGCCTACCTGCTCCTCAACGTCGCGTACTCGCTGTGGCTGAAGCACGTGCCGCTATGGGACGCCCTGACGGTCGGGGGCGGCTTCGTGCTGCGCGCCGTCGCCGGCACCGCCGTCCTGCACATCCCGGCCTCGCCGTGGCTGCTGGTCTGCACCTACCTCGTGGCCCTGTATCTGTCGCTGGGCAAACGCTGGTCGGACGCGGTCCAGCTGACCGACGCGCAGCGCGACTACCGCCGGGCGCTGGACCTCTACGACCCGGCCCTGGTCCGCTTCTTCATGCAGACCACGATGTCGGCAACCCTGATCAGCTACGTGCTGTATGCGGTGCAGGGCCCGCACCGCCCGTGGATGGTGCTCACCCTGCCGTTCGTCATCTACGGGCTGTTCCACTACCAGCACATGGTGGAGACCCGCGCGCTCGGTGCCTCCCCGGAGAACGCCATCTTCCAGGATCGGGCCTTCCTGCTGAACGGCGCCGTCTACGCCCTGGCCGTGCTGGCCGTCCTGCTCTTCGGCCGCTGAGGCGCCGCGGTTCCTCACCCCGCCCCGGGCCGGCGCATACCGTACCCTGCGCCGCGCGAGCCAGTACACGTGTTCGGGAGAGCGGGGGGCCGGAACGATATGCGGGGCCGGGGTTTGCGCCTGGGTCGGCTGGGACGTCGGCGCGGGGGGGCACTGCCAGCCGCGCTCGCCGCCGCCGGCGTGGTGGTGGGCTGGCGGCTGCTCGCGGGAACTTACGAGCTGTTCCAGCACGCCTACGTCAGCACGTACTGGGCGGTGCCGGGCCGGCAGACCGCCGAGGTCTACTGGGCGTCCATGCGCTTCGCCTTCCAGGAGACCGTCCTGGTGGCCGTCGGCGTTGGGCTGCTCGGGTCGCTGGCCCTCATCGAGGTCGGCCGGCTCGCGGGCCGTTGAAGGGCGCGCCGGGCGCCGCCGTTAGGCGCGGCCGCCCCGCGGCTGCGGGCCGTCCGGGCCGCGCTCCCGCTGGGCCCGCTCCTGGTCGCGGCGCTCCAGACGATCCAGGATGTCGAGCAGCCGGGCCCGGTTGGTCAGCGGATAGAGGGATGCGGGTTCGTCGCGCCGGAAGGCCTCGCGCGACGGGTAGTCGTCCAGGCTCCCGGCCCGCTGGTGACCGTAGTCGCGTACCAGGCTCTGGATGTTGGTCAGGGTGTAGCCCTCGTCGAGCAGCCGCTTGACCATCTGCAGCAGGTGGACCTGGTCGCGGGAGTACAGCCGCTGCTTCCCCGCGGTGCGTGCCGGCGTGATCAGGTTCTTGGTCTCGTAGTAGCGCACCTGGCGGGCCGACAGACCGGTCAGGTACACGACGCGGCCGATCGTGTAGACCGGCATGTCATCTCTGACCTCGAAGGGCATCGCCACCCGCGCCTCCCGGGGGTCCGCCTGGCCCGATTGTAGCCCAAGGTGACAGGCGACGGGCAAGGTGCTGTCAGCTTATCGCACCCATCCGGGCGGCGCCTGTGCGCATTTCTGACAATTCGTTGACCGGGCCCGCGCCGCCGCATACACTCGGACGCCAGAACGGACCGGCCGCCGCGGGCGGGCGGGCCGCAGAGGGGGCGGTTCCCATCGCTGGCGGCGCGGAAGCGATCCTGAAGCTCATCCGGGAGAAGGACATCCAGTTTGTCGACCTCAAGCTGGTGGATCTGCCCGGCATGTGGCAGCACATGACGCGGCCGGTCGGATCCATTGACGCCGACATCTTCGAGGAGGGTTTCGGCTTCGACGGCAGCAGCATCCGCGGCTTTCAGAAGATCAATGAGAGCGACATGCTGCTGATGCCCGATGCGTCCACCGCGTTTGTGGATCCCGCCGCCACCGTGCCGACGCTGAGCCTCACCTGCGACGTGTATGATCCGCTCACGCGTCGGCCATATGCCCGCGACCCGCGGAGCTTGGCGCGGCGCGCCGAGGACTACCTCCGGAGCAGCGGCGTCGCCGACACGGCGTACTTTGGGCCGGAGATCGAGTTCTTCCTGTTCGACGACCTGCGGTACGGCAGCTCGGCGAACGGCACCTTCTACTCGGTGGACTCGCGCGAGGCAATCTGGAACACGGGCCGGGCCGAGGAGCCGGGCAACCTGGGTTACAAGATCCGCCACAAGGAGGGCTACTTCCCCGTCCCGCCCAGCGACACGCTGATGGACGTGCGGAACGAGATCGTCCTCAAGCTGATGGAGGCGGGCATCCCGATCGAGATCCACCACCACGAGGTGGCCACCGCCGGGCAGTGCGAGATCGACATGCGGTTCGGCACGCTGCTCGGGATGGCCGACAACTGCATGAAGTACAAGCACGTCATCCGCAACGTCGCGCGCCGCTTCGGGCTGACGGCCGTGTTCATGCCCAAGCCCATCTACGGGGACAACGGTTCGGGCATGCACGTCCACCAGAGCCTGTGGAAGGGCGGCCAGCCGCTCTTCTTCGAGGGCGGGAAGTACGCCGGGCTCTCCGACATGGCGCGCCACTACGTCGGCGGTCTGATCGCCCATGCCGGGGCCCTGATGGCCTTCTGCGCGCCCACCACCAACAGCTACAAGCGCCTGGTGCCCGGCTTCGAGGCGCCCGTGAACCTCGTGTACAGCCAGCGCAACCGCTCGGCGTGCGTCCGCATCCCGATGTACTCGGACAACCCCAAGGCCAAGCGGATCGAGTTCCGCTGCCCCGATCCGTCCGCGAACCCGTACCTCGCCTTCGCCGCCCTGCTCATGGCGGGCCTCGACGGCATCCGGCGGGGGCTGGAGCCGCCCGCGCCGGTGGATGCCGACCTCTACGAGCTGCCGGCGGAGCAGATGGCCCAGATCCGGACCGTCCCCGGGTCGCTCGGGGAGTCGCTGGCCGCCCTCGAGGCGGACCACGAGTTCCTGCTCGCGGGCGACGTCTTCACGACGGGGCTCATCGAGACCTACGTCGAGTACAAGCGGACGCGCGAGGTCCAGGCCGTCAACATGCGGCCCCACCCCTACG
>JAKASY010000484.1 GCA_021817625.1 Bacillota bacterium
CCGATCTCGCTGGTGGCCTGGGTGACGAACCTCTTCCTTGCCCTCGCGTACGGCGTCGTGGGCCCGCTCGGGCGACTCTAGCGGCCGCGTGGACACGCGGCCCGGCGCCCGCTACGCTAGTAGGCGTATGCCGCGCGGCGGCGGGGCGGAGCGATGCGCAGAGGCCCGCACCAGAGCCCCGATCCCGCGCGACTTCGCCAGGGCCGTTATGCGCCCGTTCGGCGGCGGACGTGCCGCGGGACGCGATGGCGGGGCGCGAAGCACAACACAGGGCCAGGCATCCGAGGATGTCTCGCTTTTGAGGAGCGGACGGGACTGAGCGAAGAGAGTGGGCACGGGCCGGCGAGCATGCGGGTGATGGCGGGCGTTCGCCCCTCTGGCGGCCTGCACCTGGGAAACTACCTCGGCGCGCTGCGCAACATGGCGGAGCTGCAGGAGCGCTATCGCTGCTACTTCGAGATCGCCGACTGGCACATGCTGACGACGGGCTACGAGGACACGGGCGCTCTCAGGCAGGCGGTCGAGGAGGAGCTGCTCGCATTCATCGGCGCCGGCATCGACCCCGAGCGCGCCGTGGTGTTCGTGCAGAGCGACGTGCCGGAGCACGCCGAGCTGGCGCTCCTTCTCGGCATGGTGACGCCGCTCTCCTGGCTCGAGCGCGTGCCCACGTACAAGGACCAGCTGCGAGAGCTGAGCGGTCGGGAGATCGCCACCATCGGCTTCCTCGGCTACCCGGTGTTGCAGACCGCCGACATCCTCGCCTATCGGGCGGAGGGCGTGCCGGTCGGGCGCGACCAGCTGGCGCACCTCGAGATCGGGCGCGAGATCGCGCGCCGCTTCAACCACCTCTACGGCCCCGTCTTCCCGGAGCCGCGGCCGCTTCTCACGGAGTCGCCGGTGGTGCCCGGCACCGACGGGCGCAAGATGTCGAAGAGCTACGGCAACACGCTGCCGCTCGACGCGAGCGAGGAGGAGATCCGGACCCGTCTGCGGGGCATGGTGACCGACCCACAGAAGGTGCGGCGCAACGACCCGGGCCACCCCGAGATCTGCCCGGTGTTTGCCCTGCACAAGGCGCTCGCGCAGGCGGGCGCGGTCGACGCGATCGACGCCGACTGCAGGAGCGGCGCCTTGGGCTGCGTGGAGTGCAAGGGACGCCTCGCGGTCGAGGTGGAGTCGGTGCTCGCGCCGATGCGCGAGCGGCGCGCCAAGGTGCGGCCGGGCGACGTCAAGGACATCCTCGCGGCCGGGGCGGGCCAGGCGCGCGCCGAGGCGCAGGCGACGCTCGAGGAGACGCGGGAGGCGATGCGCCTCTGGCAGGGATAGCGGGGGTAGAGGGCGGGCAGCAGGCGGACCCTGGGACGGCCGTCGCCGTGGGCGGGGACGCCGGCGCCCTCACCTTGCGCTTCGAGGGCTACCGCGGTCCAGGCGAGCTCCTGTCCGTGCTCGTGCGCGAGGGCGACCTGGCGGCGCGACGCGTACCCCTGGCCGCGCTGGCGGCGGACGCCGCCGCGCTGCCGGGCGAGGGAGGGGCGGTGGCCGCCGGCCAGGTCGCGGCCCTGGGCGCTCTCACGGACGTGTGGCGGGTACGCCTGGCGGCGGCGACGGGCCTGGCCGCCCTGGACGAGGAGCCGGCCGACGGCGGGTCGGGGCCGCTGGACCTGGATCCGGCGCTCGTCGAGGCGGTGGCCGCGCTTCGCGCCCTCGCGGAGGCGGCGCGCGCGCGCCTGGGCGGCCGCGGCGGGGCGCCGCGGGCCCGGCGGCTCGGCCGCGGCGAGGACCTCGCCCGGGCGCGTCGGCAGGTGGAGGCGCGGCGCGCGCGGCGTGAGGCGGCTGGGGGACTGTGGCCGCTGCCGCAGCGTGTGCCGGTCATGCACCATATGCGGCGTGTGCTCGCCGGCCTGCGCCTGCGGCCGCGCGTGCCCCTGATCGCGGCCGGGGCGACGAACGCCGAGGCGGTGGCCGCGACCCTAGCGGGGCTGGAGCTGGTGCGGCGCGGCCGTGCCCGCCTGTGGCAGCGGCGCCCGTACGCGCGCGTGGTGATGCTGCGGCCGCGCGCCCGTGAGGACAGGGGCGCCGGATCGTGAGCCGGGCAGAGCCTCAGGCCCTGGCCCTGTGGGCCCTCCTGTTCGCAGCCGGTCGGGCGGTCCCGCGCGTGCGCCTGGCGGCCGCTCTGGGGCTGGACGAGGCGGGCCTGGCCGAGGCCGAGGCCGGCCTCTCCCGGCACCTGGAAGACGCGGCGGCGCCCCTCGCGCTCGAGGCCGTCGGCTCCGGCCTGCAGCTCGTCCTGCGGCCCGAGTACCATGCGCTCGCGCGCGCTCTCGTGGGGGAGGCGCCCGCCCGACTGTCCACGGCGTCGCTCGAGACGCTGGCGGTGATCGCGTACGGCCAGCCCGCCTCGCGCACCGCGGTGGAGGCCGCGCGCGGCGTGCGGGCGGAGCGCTCGCTCGCCATCCTGCTCGAGCGGGGGCTCGTGCGGGAGGCGGCGCCGCCGCGGGGCGCGGCGCTGGACGAGGGGCCGTATTACGCGACGACGCAGGAATTTCTGGATGCCTTCGGCCTGGCCGCGCTGTCGGACCTGCCGCCGTGGCCCGGCCCTGCCCAGGGACCCCGCCAGGCGGAGCTACCCCTCAACGCGCCGCCGGCGGATGACGGCGAGCGCGGCACCGGGGCGACGGTCGACCGCGTCTAGCGCTGGCCCGCACCCGGGGTGTCGGTGGGCGGGCGCCGCACGCCCGCTCCCACGGGCATAGAGCGCACTGGCTGGGGGATCCTGGGCGCGTGGCCGGAAGCTGGTGGATCGCGCTCGGCGCCGCGCTTGCCGCCGCCCTTGCGGTCGTGGCGCTCATGCCCCTGCGCCTGCGCCTGGGCGTGGCGGCGGACGCGCTCGGGCGCCGCTGGCGCCTGCGCCTCGAGGTGGACACGGCGTGGGGGCTCGTGCGCTGGCGGGTTGGCCGCCGCTCGCAGGGCGCGGGTGACGGGCGGGCGCCATCCGCGCGCCGGGGGCGCCCGTCCGGCGGGCCCCTCCGGGGGAAGCTTTTACGCACCGACCGTGCTCGACCACGTTCCCGAGGACGCCCGGGTGGCCCGCGACGAGCCGTTCGGACCGATCGCGCCGATCCTCCGGTTCAGGCGCCAAGGTCGCGGAAGCGCCGGCGCAGGTCGAAATCGCGCGTGGTCACCGCCCGCTCGGCCCGCGCCAGCCGCGCATCCAGCGCGCGCAGCCGGGCGGTGA
>JAKASY010000485.1 GCA_021817625.1 Bacillota bacterium
TGGCCGACCCTGCGGCGCTGCAGGTCGCCTGCGCCGCGCAGCAGGCGGCGCACTTCGTGGGCATGCCCGAGGCCTACCTGCCGCTCGCCGAGGCGGCGCTCTACCTCGCGCTTTCGCCCAAGAGCAACTCCGTGCTCACGGCCTACGCCGCGGCGGCCGAGGACGTCCGGGCCCACCCGGCGGCCGAGGTGCCGCTGCACCTGCGCAACGCCCCGACCCGCCTCATGTCCGCCGAGGGCTACGGCGCCGGGTACCGGTACGCGCACGACGCCGAGGGCGGCGTCGCCGCGCAGGTGCACCTCCCGGCCGGCCTGGAGGGCCGCCGGTATTACCGCCCGGGCGACCGCGGCGCCGAGCGCGCTCTGGCCGAGCGCTGGCAGGAGCTACGCCGCCGCTTGGGACGGCCGTCCGAGGGCCCGGAGGGGCCGCCCGACGCGGAGTGACGGCGTCCGAGCCCGCTTCACGGCCGTGGGCGCGTGCCCGATACAGAGCGTGTGCCCCGCGGGGCCGGGGGGCGGGTGGCGCACGGTGCTCGGCGAGGCGGAGGAACGCGGGGAGGCCTCCGCGGGCGCGGGCAAGGAGCGCTGGCTCCTCACCTACGCCGACATGATCACCCTGCTCATGGTTTTCTTCATCATCCTGTATTCGTTCAGCAAGACCGATGCGGCGAAGTACAAGGCGATCGCGGTCTCGCTGCACGCGGCGCTCTCGGGCGGCAACCGCACGGCGGGCCTGCCGCAGGCGACGGCCAACTCGCTGGTCCAGCTGACCCCGCAGCCCACGCCCACCGCGCAGACGAAGCCGACGGAGGCGAACTCGCTGCTGTCGTCCATCGCGCAGCAGCTGCAGCAGGTGCTCTCGGCGTCCCCGTCGGCCGCCGGCCAGGCCTCTGTCACGCAGACGCCGCACAGCGTCGACCTGGCCTTCAACGGCGACACGGTCTACTTCCAGTCGGCGAGCGCGGTGCTCACGCCGGCCTTCGAACAGCTCCTGGGCCGCATCGCGCCCATCCTCAAGGAGACGCCCGACCAGATCGAGGTGGAGGGCTTCACGAACGACCTGCCCCTGCACAGCACCCGCTACCCCACCGCCTGGGAGCTCTCGTCCGCCCGGGCGGACAACGTCGTGCGCTATCTCGCCGAGGACGAGGGCGTGCCGGCGCACCAGCTGGTCGCCGTGGGGCTCGGCCAGTGGCACCCGCTCTATCCGAACGACACGCCGCAGAACCTGGCGCGCAACCGCAGCGTGCACATCGTGGTGACGGACGTCCCGCCCATCGGGCTCGACCAGGGCGGCCCGGACACGGCGCCCCCGGGCCAGGCGGTGCGGTGAGGGGGCCCGGGCTAGCTGCCGCGGGCGCGCTGCCGGGCGCGGACCGGCTTGGCGGGGGGCGGGGGCGGCTCGGCCCGCACGGCCGTGAGCTCGGGGACCCCCGGCGCCTGGGATATGCGGGGGGCGGCCGCCTCCGTGCCGCGCGCGGGCGCCGCCCAGCGCCGCGACGGGGCGGCGAGCGCCGGCTCCCACCAGCGGCGCATGATCTCGCGGCCCGTCGCCACGGCCGGCACGGCGATGAGGGCGCCGCCGAAGCCACCGACGGTCCACCCGGCGAAGACGGCCAGGATGACGGTCAGGGGGTGCAGTCCGACCATCGAGCCCGAGATGCGGGGCACCAGCACGTTGCTCTCCAGCTGCTGGGCCGCGATGAAGACCAGCAGGACCCAGATCACGTGCGGGAACGGCTGCGCCAGCGCGATGCCCACGGGGGCGACGCCGGAGAGCACCGGGCCGATCGAGGGCACGAGCTCGAGCACCCCCGCCATCAGCCCGAGGAGGGCGGGGTAGGGCATGCCGAGCAGGGCCATGGAGAGGCCGATCAGCGTGCCAAAGACGGCGCCGACGATCACCTGCGCGCGCACGTACTCGGCGAAGACGGTGCCCAGGATGCGGCCGACCTCGCGCGCCCCGGCCTGCCAGGGCCCGGGCAGGACGCGATAGGCCTCGCGGCCCATCGCGCCGCCGTCCACGATGAGGAAGAACGCCACCACGAGCGCCAGCACGGCGTCCGTCGTGGCGCTGGCCGCGGTCGTGACGATCCCCAGGCCGTGGCGGAGCAGGGTGCCCGCGGCGTTGGCCACGGTACTCGAGAGGTCGACGTGGATGCCGGCGCGGCCCAGGTCCGCCTGCCAGCTCGCGAAGACGGCGTTGAAGTAGGCGAGCTGGCCGGGCAGGGCGCCCTGCAGGTGGTTGGCCTCGCGCTCCACGATGAGGGTGACCCAGAAGACGACCGCCACGAAGGGGGCGAGGAGCAGGAGGACGACCGCCAACGCGGCGAGGGGGCGCCAGCGGATGCCGCGCTGGATGCGGTCGGCCCACGGGCCGAGGAGCGCGGCGATGATCGCGCCACTGCCGGCCACGATCACGACGGGCGCGAGGGCGCGCAGGACGTGCCAGATGAGCCACAGCACGCCGGCGCCGGCCAGGATGGCCAGCAGCGCGTAGAGCCAGGTGAGCAGCCGCCGCTGATCCAGGTCCGCCCCCGCCTCCCTCCGGACCGTCCGCGCGTAGACCGCCGAATACCCCGGATTCGCCGGTCCGGGGCGGCGCCCCTCCGCGCGGCGCCCACCGTGCGTTGACAGAAGGGCCGCCGCCCCCTAGCATAGCAGTAATGCCGCACGGTCACACGGAATTGGCGACGGGCCGGTCCGGGCGCGCGGCGGACGGGGGCGGCGCGGTGTACATCTCCACCAAGGGGCGGTACGGGACCAAGGCCCTGTTCGAACTCGCCCTGCACCAGGGCGAGGGCCCGCAGGCGCTGCGCGCCATCGCCGAGCACCAGGGGCTCTCCGAGCACTACCTGGAGCAGCTCATCGCGCCCCTGCGCAAGGCGGGGCTCGTGCAGAGTGTGCGCGGGGCGCAGGGCGGGTATGTCCTGGCCCGCGATCCCGCCACCATCACCGTCGGTGACGTGCTGCGCGTGCTGGAGGGCCCCGTCACCCCGACGGAGTGCGCCCTCGAACACTATGACTTTTCGCGCTGCTGTGCCAACCCGGGCGTGTGCCCGGACCGCGACGTCTGGGTCCGCGTGCGCAAGGGCATCGAGGAGGTCGTCGACAACATCACGCTCCAGGACCTCGTCGACGACTGGCAGCGCACGCACGAGCGCTCGCCCATGTACTACATCTGAGCCGGGGGCGGAGACAGCCGGTGCCGCAGGGCGCGTACCTGGACTTCGCG
>JAKASY010000486.1 GCA_021817625.1 Bacillota bacterium
GCTTTGGAAGAAGCGCATCGCGATCAGGCGAAGGAGCGTCATCGTCCCTCAGGTCCCCTTCCGCTTCCGGCCACGCCAAGGCGGCGGCATGCTTGCCGTCGGGCGAGCGCGGCGGAGGCGGACGGGCACAGACCTAGTGGCGCAACGCCATTCCTCCTTCCTTCGAGGCGCCTGTCTTCGCCCGCCCCATGCCCATCCCCTCCAGAGTCCGTGGCGTCTGTTGCGCCAAGGGTTGAGCGACTGGTCGCCCTCTGCTGACGCGTGCGAACCGGGTCGTGTGCCGCGAGGGCGCGCAGACCACGCGGGCGCGGAGACCGGGCCTGGGCTCGGGCCGATGCGCGCGGCCGAAGGCGCCGAGAGGCGCCGTTTGGCCGAGGATGTGTTCGGCCTGCGGGAGGACTTCGGGTACTTTGCCGAGGCCGCCAGGCGCCTCTTGGAACAGCTCGGGCCACGCCCGCCGCCGGGGCACGGCGTCGTGTTGGACATCGCCACCGCCGACGTTGGGCGCGCGGCCAGGGCTCCCGCTCCCCGGACGCCCGGCGGACCGCGACGCTGACCGGCGCGCGTCGCGGGTCGAGAGTCCGCGCCGCTTGTGTGGAGTTCTCCATGACCCAGGAAAGTCGATGGCCCGCCCCATGGGCGAGCTGCCCTGGCTTGGGCGGGCCCACCCCCAAGCCTTCGTGCCGGTGTCTCGTGGCGCTCCTGTGGACGTGTGGGGATTGCCGTTGGACGCGGTCGCGTGGCTGGACCGCGCCAGCGACATCGCGTCGGGACGGACGCTTGAGGGGCCATGACTCGGGCTTCGCCGCGGCCCATGGCCCCCAACCCGAAGCCGGCCTGCGACCTGCGCGCGAAAGCCTCGAATCGGCCCTGGTCCCCGCACACGTCGCTGCGCGGTTGGCATGGCGCCGCGCCGTGTGCGAGGCGGTCTCACGACCGCGGCCGCTGGACGGCCTTCGCCTTCAAGCCGTCCGATCATCGCGTCGGAGTGGAAGGCTCTGGCTGGATCGCTCCATCGAGGCGGTCGGGTTTGCTCGGCCGCGGCGCCTCGACGCACCTCGTCATCGAAATGGCAAGATTTTTGGCTGGCTGGGTAGGCACCGGCGGTTCAGACGCGAACAGGCTTCCTGCGGACCCTGTCTGCAGCTTCGACCAAAGAGGGTATGTCCGTGCCTACCAACCGTCGCATCTACCTGGGACTCGCGTTTGTGCTCTTTCTGGCGCTGTCGGCGCTCGGGCTGCCAAGGCTGGCACGCGACGGGAGCGCCGTGATCGCGCTCGCCGCCGCCGCCTGCCTGGCATGGGAGGTCACGCCGGCCGTTGCCATCCTGCTCGTCTACATGCCGTTTCGCGTCCTGATCGAATCCGTGGCGCCGGCGCCGATTGTGATCCTGCCCGACGTCATCGTCCTGACCGTCGTGGCACGGGTCGTGGTGCGCCACACCGACCAGCTCCTGCCGCTCGACCGAATCGAATGGCTCTCTCTTGCCTTCGGCGCCTTTGGGCTGGTCGCAACGGTCCATGCCCACGCCCACCTGAGCGGCGCCGTCCTCAAACTGCGCGACCTCTTCCTCTTCGTCGTCCTGTATGCGGCGCTACGGCGCCTTGCCCGCGTCGGTGAGGGCGTGCCCGAGGCCTCGTGGCAGCGGCTCCTCCCCATCGGCCTCGCCGCCATTGCCGTTGTCGGGCTGCAGGGAATCCTGCAGACGTTCGTGCTGGATCATCCCCTGCTCCTCCCCGGCAAGCTCCTGGTCGCCCAGCTCCGGGTTTCGAGCGTCAACGTCGGGCGGCCATACGGGTGGCTCGACAACCCGAACACGTTCGGCGAGCTGGGCGTCATCGGCCTGTGCCTGCTGTACGCCAGCCTGCGGGAACGTCTGTGGCAATGGCGCTGGTGGGATGTCCTAACCGGAGCGCTCCTGGCCGCGATGGTCGTCCTGTCGTCCTCCCGCACCGCCTACCTCTCGACCCTCGTGCTCGGCGTCATCGTGATCGCGGCGGAGCGCGGTCGCCTGGAGCGTCTGGGCGTCGCGGCGCTGCTGGTCGCCATGGCCCTCGCGGTCGTGGCCGTCCCCGGCTCGCGCGCGCGCGCCATTGGGTCGGGCCGCGCCACCGTGGCGGCTGTCGCTACGCGCGGGGCGCATCGCGCGACGCGCGCGCAGCCGGCGCACGGGCGCGCCGGCCCGACCTCGCTCGCGCACCGACGCAAGCGACCCCAGTACGCCGTGTTCTCCTCGCAGTATTTCGCCCAGTCGGCCAAGGCAGGCCGCCTGCACAACCTGAAGGTGGCCCTCCGCCTGGCCCGACGCTACCCCATGGGAACGGGGCTCGGGACGTTCGGCAGCAGCGGCTCCAAGGTGTTCGGCACGACGATCAAGGGGCTGCCGCGCAACTTCTATGCGGACAACAACTACATTGTGGTGCTGGCGGAGACGGGCGCCCTGGGGGCGCTGCTGTTCCTGGCGCTCGGCCTGAGCGTCTTCTGGACGCTACGCGAATCTCGCCACGTTCCCGGCTCTCGCCGGGCGCTGCTCGCGATCCTCTTCGTCGCGCTGACCGTCATGGCGGTCACCGGCGACGCTTGGGAGCAGTTCAATCTGGCCATGTATCCGTGGCTCGCACTTGCCGTCCTGCTGCCTGCGCAGGCCGGCGCTTCCTTGGAGCGCCGTCGAGACCTGGGCCTGCCCACGCCGGTCTCCTGACCATGTCCCCAAGCGCTTCGCTCGCCGCGGCGGGCCTTCGGCGGGCGGTGTCGCGGCATGGGGCGTCGTCTGTGCCGACCGCCATGTTCCGGCACGCCGGCACCTACATGCACTGGCTCGCGTTGACCCACGCCTTCGCGTCCGCAACGGTTGCCCTCGGCGGGGCGTCGGGGCTCGTGTGGCTTGTGTGGACGGCGGCGAAGGCGCACCGCCGACGCTGGGCGCTCGCCGGGCGGTCAGCCGTCGGCATGGCCCTCGCCTCGGTCGCCGCGACGCTGTGGCTGAGCGGCACAGCGCCGCGCCTCGCGGTCGCGCCCGGAGGCGTGACCCGGGCGGTGTGCGCCTCGCTCGCCCACCGGATAGGCGTCGCGCCGGCCGCCGTCTCGTCCCCCACCTGGGCGGTCCGGGCCAGCCGGACCCTTCTGTCCCACTACGCGGCGTATCTGCGCGGACGCTTCGCTCCCGACGTGCCGCAAGGCTACCGCCTGGTGCTTGTGGCCGACACGCAAGAGACCGTCTTGGCCCCCATC
>JAKASY010000487.1 GCA_021817625.1 Bacillota bacterium
GCGTCACCGTGAACCTGCCGACGACGGGGTGGGACGTACACGTGCCGTTCGGCGGCTTCAAGAGTTCCGGGTCCCCGTTTAAGGAGCACGGTATCCAGGGGCTCGAGTTCTACACTCGCGTAAAGAGCGTGGCCATGAAGGTCGGGTAGTTCGTTCCTGCGACAAGTCACGGAGGTGACAGGCATGGTGATCCGGCGAGTGCGTGCTAGGGTTCTCGAGGGGCGCCCGGTGAAGGGCGTTCAGTTCGCCATTGGCAGCTACGACGTCTACTCGGCGGTTCTCGTGGAGGTCGAGGCGGACGACGGCCTGGTCGGGTATGGAGAGGCCATCGCCCGCCGCGGCGCGGCCATGGCTCGGGCCGCGGTCGAGTCCCTGCTGGCGCCCGTGCTGGTGGGCGAGGACCCGCGCAACGTCGAGGGCCTGTGGGTGAAGATGATGAACCAGCTGCGTCGCTGGGGACACACGCGCGGCACGGTAGTCGAGGCCATCTCCGGCGTGGACATCGCCCTCTGGGACCTGAACGGCAAGGCCGAGGGCAGGTCGATCTCCGCCCTGCTGTACGGGGCGGGCCGGAGCGAGGTGCCCTGCTACGCCTCCTCCGTGTACATGGCCGACGTGGACACCATGGTCGGCCAGGCCGTCGAGCAGGCCGAGCGCGGCTTTCGCGCCATCAAGATCAAGATCGGCCGCAGCGCGGACGCGAGCGGCGTCGCCGCCGACATGGACGCGGTGGCGGCGATCCGACGTGCCGTCGGCGACTCCGTAGAACTGCTGGTGGACGCCAACGGCGCTTATGACGCCGCCACGGCGATCCGCGTCGCCCGCCAGCTAGAGCACCAGCGCATTGCCTGGCTCGAGGAGCCGGTGCCGCCGGACGACCGCGAGGGGTACGCGCGCGTACACGCCATGACCAGCGTCCCCCTGGCATCGGGTGAGACCGAGTTCTCCCTATTCGCCTTTCGCGAACTGATCGAGCGTCGGCTCATCGACGTCGTCCAGCCCGACGCCGCGCGCTGCGGCGGCATCACCGGCATGCGTCAGATTGCCACCCTGGCCTACGCCCACAATCTCGCCTTCGCGCCCCACACCGGCTTCTCCGGTGGGATCTCGCAGCTGGCGGCGCTGCAGGTGGCGGCTTCGGCGCCCACGGTGTACATGATCGAGCACATGTTTATCGACAACCCGGTGCGGGAGCTGTTCGTCGAACCCTACCCGCAGGCGCGGGCCAGCCTGCTGCCGGTGCCCGCCGGACCCGGCCTCGGACTGGCCGTTGACCCGAAGCGATTGGCGACGCTCACCGCCGCCTGACTTCTCAGGGCGGCGCGGCCCAGCCGCCGCGGCGGGCGGGGCGGTCGCGCGCGATGCCGGCGGCGCCCGGGCCGCTTGCGGTCGACGATGGCGCCGACACGGCCAACCTATGGGTCGGTGGCCGCCGTACGCCGCAGTCCGGCGACCGCAGAGCGCCTATCCCGAGAGCCGGCGCTGCCTCACGCGAGTGCACGGCGGCGCCTTGGCCGGCGGACTCGCGCGACAGGTCGTTGCGCGGCAGCGCACGCTGTGACCGGGCATGGATTCGGGTAAAGGCCGGCGGCCACCCCACGCGTCGGGCGGCAGCAGCCGGCCTGGGGCACCCTACAAGCCCTCGGGCGTCGGTGGCATGCACCCTTACCGCAGTGGCGTCCGACGCATGGGACCATGGAGGAGGCACAGCGTGGAACGGCGCCTCGCGGCGTTTCTCGTGGTGGCCCGCACCGGGCGCCTCAGTGAGGCCGCGCGCCGCCTGAACCTGCCGGTGTCGAGCGTGTCGCAGCAGATCGGCTCGCTCGAGGCCGACTTCGGGGTGCGGCTGTTCGTGCGCAGCAACCGCGGCATGGCGCTCTCGTCTGCCGGCGAGGCCCTTCGCCGTCACGCTGAGGAGATCGAGGCCACTTGGCGCCAGGCCTTTCGCGAGGTGCGGCGGGCCGAGAGCGGCGTGCAGGCGGTGCACCTCGCCGCCAGCCAGACGGTAACCGAGATCTTCCTGCCCGAGCCTTTGGGCCGCTTCCGCCGTCACGAGCCCACCGTCCAGCTGACGCTGACCATGGCGAACAGCGCTGGCGTCCTTTTGCAGGTCGAGACGGGGCAGGTCGACTTCGGCATCGTGGAAGGCCGCCTGCACACGCGCGGCCTGAACGTGAGCCCGCTGTGGCAGGACGAGCTCGGGCTTGTCGTATCGACCCGCCATCCCTGGGCAGGCCGGTCCGAGGTTGGGGTGGACGAGCTGGCGGAGGCGGATCTCATCCTGCGCGAGGAGGGCTCGGGCACGCGGCGCGTCTTGGAGTCGGCCTTGCACCACGTGGGGCGCGACCTGGGAGACTTCCGCGTGATCATGGAGCTTTCGTCGCTTCGCGCCATCACCGCCATGGTAAGCCACAACGTTGGTGTCAGCGTCCTGTCGCGCAGGGTCGCCACGGACAGCGCCGGGGCGCCGAGCGCGGTGGTCTTCGTGGCGATCGCGGGTCTTAGGCTAAGGCGCGAGATCGACCTTGTGACGCGCGACGGCGACGAGCTGAGCGCGGCGTCGCGCCGGCTTGTGGCGCTGCTGGAGAGGAGCGCGCACGGCGCTTCCGGCCACGCGCCCATGTAGCGCGCGTTCGGCATTTCCGTAGGCGCACGCGCAACCTCACGTACGCCGCCCGTGCCACCACGCAGGACAGTGGAGAAAACGACCTGGTGGTGGCGCTATGCTTCGACGCTTCACGCCCAACTGGTTCACCGTTGGCATGGGCACCGGCATTACGGCGGTCGTAGCCTACACGCAGCCTTGGGCGCCCATGTGGCTTCAGTACGCCGCGACGGCTCTGTGGCTCGCCAACATCGGCCTCGTCGCCTTGTTCTGCGTGCTCTTCATCGGACGGCTCGCGACCGATGGACGCGCCATGCGGGAGATCCTCCACGACCCCGTGCAGTCCATGTTCCTCGGCGCCATTCCCATGGCGATCACGACCATTGTGAACGGCTTCGTCGACATGGGGCAGCCGCTCTTCGGCCACGCGGCCATCGCGATCGCCGAACCGCTGTGGCTGTTCAATGTGGCGCTTGCCGTGGCGTCGGCGATCGTGGTGCCGTACGCCATGTTCGTATCGCACGACCACCGCCTGGACCGCATGACGGGCGTGTGGCTCATGCCGTTTGTGCCGCCGGAGGTCGTGGCGGCGAGCGGCGGCCTGCTCCTGAAGCACGTCGCCAC
>JAKASY010000488.1 GCA_021817625.1 Bacillota bacterium
GGCCGGCGTCTGACGATCCTCCACACGCCGGGCCACGCCCACCACCAAATGGCAATCGAGGACGCGGCGAGCGCCGGCGTGTTCACCGGCGACGGCGCAGGCATCGTCTACCCGTCCCTGTGGCCCTGGGGGCTCGGCGGCTTCCACCTGCCGAACACGACACCGCCCCGCTTCGACCCGGATGCGATGGCGGCGAGCCTCGAGCGGATCCGGTCGCGGACGCCCCGGCGGCTCTACGTGACGCATTTCGGCCCGGTAGCAGGGGCGGATCGGTTTCTCGCCGAGTGCGCCCAGGGCGTGCGCGAGTGGCAGGCGCTGGCGATGCGCGCTCCAAGCCTCGAGGACGTGCGCGAGGCCCTCCGCGCCGCCATCGAAGACGCGCTCCGCGCCCAGGGCGTGCGCGACCTCGGGGCGGCCTGGCGCGCGGCCGACCTGGAGCTGGACCACGACCTCAACAGCCAGGGCCTCTGGGTCTACGCCGAGCGGCGGCGTGCCCTCGCCCGCTAGGCAGGCCGGAGCGGGCGGCAGCGGGAGGCGAAGGCATCAGCCGACCACGTCGGGCGCAGAGGCCGATAGAAGTCCCTCCACCTCGCGCGCCGCCGCAAGCAGGCCCTGGACGAACGGCCGCATCGTCTCGTCGTGCCAGCGGTAGAGCGGGCCCGAGAGGGAGATCGAGCCCAGAATGGCGCCCGTCTGGCGGTCGAACAGGGGCGCGGCCATGGCCGCCACGTTCGCGGTCGACTCCGCGTGGCTTACGGCGTAGCCCTCGGCACGCGTGCGCTCGAGCAGCGCCGACACCACCGGGCGCCGCTCGTCGGGGAGCGCGGCGAGGATGCGGCGCTGGTCCGCCTCGGGCATGAAGGCCAGGATGGCCCGTCCGCTCGCCCCCGCGTAGAGCGGCACCTGCCGCCCCACGCCGACGCTTCGCCGGATCTCCTGCCGGCTCTCGGCCTCTAGAACGCATACCCGCACCGCCCCTTGCGGCAGGTGAAGCGTCGCCGTCTCCCCCGTGAGGTCGCGCAGGCCCGCAAGGACGGGCTCCACCGCCTCGCCGAACGGCGCCGCGGCGACGACCCGGTTGGCGTACGCGAGGAGCTTGGGGCCGAGGGCGTACTGGCGGCTGCGCGGATCCTGAAGCACCAGGCCGCGCGCCCTGAGCGTGGTCAAGAGGCGATGCACGACGGACGGCGCGAGGCCCACGGCGGCCGCGATGCGGCCTAGTGCCACGAAGCCGCCCTCAGCGGACAGGTGGTCGAGGATGTCGATGGCATGCGCAAGGGTGGACGAGCCCGTCTCGGCCGCCATGGAAAGACCTCCTCCGGGACCGGTGAGCGAAAGGCGGAAGGTGGACGCAACGTCTTGACCGAATCGTCCAAAGGCATATTATCATAATCGGCACTGAAGTTCCGATTATCGGAATGATGGTGAGATCTTGGAGCAGTGGCCAACCGGTATCACGGACATCGAGCAGGGCGACATCTTCGTCCGCGGCTATCCGATCGCCCGCCTGATCGGCCGGACGTCGTTCCCGAACAGCCTTTTCCTTCTGCTCACGGGCGATCTCCCCTCCGCGCCCGCGTCGCGCCTCGTCGAGGCGGTGCTGGTGGCGGCGCTCGACCACGGCACCACGTCGCCGTCGGCGCTCGCGGCCCGCACCGTGGTCTCGGGCGGCGCTCCGGTGCAGGTGGGGGCGGCGGCGGGGCTGCTCGCCCTCAACAAGTACCACGGCGCGGCCGTGGAGGGTGCCGCTCGGCTGCTCGCGCGGGTGGGCGGCGACGCCGGCGCGGACCTTGGCGAGGCCGCGGCGGCCGCCGTGGGCGACCTCCTGGCCCGCGGGGAGCGTGTGCCCGGCTTCGGCCACCGGGTGCACAGGCGCGACCCGCGGGTCGACCGTCTGTTCGCCGTCGCCCGCGAGGCAGCGGCCGACGAACGCTTCATCGATGCCGCCCGGGCCGTCGAGGCGGCGCTTGAGGCGGCCAAGGGCCGACACTTTCCGATGAACCTGGACACCGCCATCGCCGCGGTGCTTCTCCCCTACATGGATCCCGGCCAGGTCCTGGGCGTGTTCGTCGTGAGCCGCCTGTGCGGCATCTACGCGCAGGCGAACGAGGAGGCCACGCGCATGAAGCCCATGCGCCGCATCGAGCCGAGCGCGTGGATGTACGACGGTCCGCCGCGCCGGGGAGCGGAGGGATGAGCACCGCGGGCGCGGGGCCGCTCAGCGGCATCACGGTGGTCGACCTCGGCCGCTTCGTCGCGGGGCCCGTCACCGCGAGCCTGCTCTCGGACTTCGGCGCGCGTGTGATCAAGGTGGAGCGGCCGGTCGAGGGCGACGAGATCCGCCGCCTTGGCCCGCTTCTGCCGCAGGGCTCGGCCTGGTGGGCGGTGGAGGGGCGCAACAAGGAGTGCATCACCCTGAACCTCTCACGCCCGAAGGCGCGGGAGATCTTCCTCGAGCGCCTTCTGCCCATGGCCGACGTCCTGGTGGAGAACTTTCGGCCCGGGACGCTCGAGCAGTGGGACCTGGGGTACGACGTCATGGCGCAGCGCAACCCCAGGCTGATTCTCCTGCGCACCTCAGGCTACGGCCAGCACGGGCCCTACCGCATGCTTCCGGGCCTCAACACGGCCGGAGAGGCGCTCGGCGGGCTGCGCTACATCGTTGGCGAGCCGGACCGGCCGCCGGCTCGGCCCGGCATCTCGCTCGCCGACTACAGCGCGGCCTTCACCGGCGCCATCGGGGTCCTGGTGGCGCTGTACGAGCGCGACGGCGCCCGGCCCTCGGGGCGCGGCCAGGCGATCGACAACACGCTGTACGAGGCCGTGATGCGGATCATGGAGTGGACGTTCGCGGCCTACGACCGCCTCCGGCTCGTGCGCGAGCGCGTGGGTGCGGGCTCTTACGGCACCGTGCCGGCACGCGCCTATCTGAGCGGCGACTCCAAGTGGGTGGGCATCGCCGCTTCCGGCGAGCCTCTCTTCCGGCGCCTCGCGGCCGCGATCGGCCAGCCGGGGCTCGTCGACGACGAGCGCTTCGCGACGAACGAGCGGCGGATGCGAAACCGCGAGGCGATCGACGCCATCGTCGCCGCGTGGGCGGAGGCGCGCACGGCGGCGGAGATCGTCCAGAGCCTGCAGGCGGCGGCGGTGCCCGTGAACCTCGTGTACTCGGCGGCGGACGTGTTCGAGGACCCGCACGTCGCCGCGCGCGCCTAGATCGGA
>JAKASY010000489.1 GCA_021817625.1 Bacillota bacterium
TGACGAGATCGCCCGGGCGCTCCAGCGCATCGCCCTGAGCGGCGTGGACGTCGTGATCGTGGGCCGCGGTGGGGGCAGCGTGGAGGACCTGAGCGCGTTCAACACGGAGGCCGTGGTGCGGGCGGTGGCCTCGCTGCCGATGCCGGTGATCGCGGCCGTGGGCCACCAGACGGACTGGACCCTGGTGGACTTCGCCGCCGACGAGCGCGCCCCGACCCCCAGCGCCGCAGCGGAGCTAGCGGTGCCCGACGGACTGCAGCTGCGTGCCGACCTGGCCAAGTGGCGCCTGCGCCTCGGCCAAGCCCTGCGCCAGAGGCAGCGGCGGGAGGTGCTGCGGCTGCGCGCCCTCCTGGCCAGCGGCGCCTTTCGGCGCCCGCGCGCCCGCCTGGAGCGCGAGGCGCAGCGCCTCGACGGCCTGACGCGTGCCCTGGCCACCGCCATGGAGCTGCGGGTCGAGAGGCAGCGGGGGCGGCTCGGTGCGGCCGTGCAGAAGCTCGCCGCGCTTTCGCCCCTGAGGGTCCTGGCGCGCGGCTACGCGGTCGTGCGCCGGCCGGACGGCGGCACGCTGACACGGGCCGGGGAGGCGGCGGTGGGTGACCGCCTGGCCGTGCAGCTGCGCGACGGGCGGCTGGACGTGACGGTGGATGCGGTGGCCGAGGGGGCCGGCGTAGAGTTGGGGCCGGCGCCGTGACACGGGGCCGCGAGGGCGCGAGGAAAGCGGAGATTCGCTAGCCGCCTGCCGGCGTGGAGGGGAAAAGCACGTGACCGAGAGCCTGGACTTCGAGACGGCGATGGCGCGACTGGAGGAGATCGTCGGCCAGCTGGAGGGCGGGGAGCTGAAGCTCGCCGAGGCCCTCGAGCTGTACGAGGAGGGCGTGCGCCTGGCGCGGATCGCGCAGGCCCACCTGACGGGTGCCGAGGGCAAGATCGAGGCGCTCTTGGCCGACGGCAGTACGGCCGACATCGAGCAGGAGACGCGGGGCCTGGGCAGCGCGTGATGGCGGCCGTCGGGGGCGGTGCGCTCCAGGCCTGGCAGGAGCGTCTTGAGCGCCTCCTTGGGGAGCGAGTGGCCGGCGCGCCGCCGGGCCTTGCGGAGGCGATGGGCTACGCCCTCTTGGGACCCGGAAAGCGCCTGCGGCCCCTAATGGTCCTGGGGGCCGCCGTCGCGGTCGGGCGAGGCGAGCCGCCGGCGCTCGCCTGGCGCGCCGCCGTCGCCATCGAGTGCGTGCACGCGTATTCGCTCGTGCACGACGACCTGCCGGCGATGGACGACGACGACCTGCGGCGCGGCCGTCCCACCGTCCACCGCGCGTACGACGAGGCGACCGCGATCCTCGCGGGCGACGCCCTGCAGGCCTTGGCGTTCGAGAGCCTGACCGCGCCGGGGCCGGCGCAGGGGCCGCGCGCCCTGAGGCTCGTGGCGGAGCTCGCCAGCGCCGCTGGCGCGGCCGGGATGGTGGGAGGCCAGTACCTTGACCTGCGGCAGGGAGCGGGCGCGAGCGCGGTCGAGGTGCGGGAGATGCACCGCCTGAAGACGGGCGCGCTGTTTCGCGCGGCGTGCCGCATGGGGGCCCTGGCGGCGGGCGGGAGGGCGCCCGCGGTGCGCCGGCTTGACGCCTTCGGGGAGGCGTTCGGGGCCATGTACCAGGCGCTCGATGATCTCGCCGACGAGAGCGGCGACAAGGAGCGACCCTCGCTCGTGCGCGCCCTCGGCGCCGCCGCCACGCGCGACGTGGCCGCGACGGCCGCCAGCCGTGCCCAGGCCGCTGTCGACGCCTTCGGCGACGCGGCCCAGCCCCTTCTCCGCCTGCTCGAGGGCGTGCGCTCGCGCGCCCTGCCCGCCTGAGCGCGGATCCCTCCTACGACGCGGCCGGGCCGGCCACGGTGGTCTGCGCGGCCAGCTGTACGGGCCCCGGGATCGGGAAGGGCGGGTCGACCGTAAGCGCGACGGCGACGGTGATCTCCTGACAGTCTCCGGCTGCAAGCGAGGGCTGGCAGGTGAGAGTGATGTCGGCCGCCGCAGCGGCGGGCGGCGCCTGGACGAGCTGGTTCGGGTTCAGGCTCGAGACGCACAGGGGCGCCTGGTTGACGGGCACCGCGGTGGCGCCGCGCTGGGCGGCCACCTGGATGGGCACGGGCGCGCCCGACTCGCACGCGCCGGACGCAGTGGGCACGGTCAGGCTTGTTTCGACGACCGCCTCGCGCGCGGCGGAGCGGGCGGCATCGACGACGCCCTCATAGTTGAACAGGAGCCAGCCGCCCGAGACGATGCCGAGGCAGACGGCCACCAGGGCCGGCGCGACGAGGGCGAACTCGAGCGTCGCCTGGCCGCTTATGGCGCGCACCCTTCTTGGCCGCACGAGCTACTGCACCAACACCGGACCGGAGCCCGGAACCTGCGACGGGTCGTAGGTGATCGTGAGGTTGGCCGTGCCCGCGGTGGAGAACTGGTCGACCACGACCATGCCGTCCACGCCGATCGTGCCGCCGCCCGCGGTGGTCGTCGACCCCTTGGGCCCGCCCGTCTGCTTCTGGCCGCTCGTGAGGATGCCGACGCCCGTCAGGCTACCCCCCGCGTCCGAGTTGTCGTAGACGGCGCCCGTGACGGTGATGGTTGCCGCGTCGCTCGAGCCGTCGTCGAGGCCGATGTTGGCTCCCGCGGCGCGGTCCTGGTAGAGCACGAGGTGCGAGTACGGCCCGGACGCCGGTCCGCTGAGCTGGATCGTGCCCTGCCCGCCCAGGTAGATGCCGTCGGAGGCTGTCGGGCCGGTGGCGCCGCAACCGCCGCCGGAGGCGCTGCCCGCCATCTCCGAGTAGAGCATGACGTCCTGGCCCACGACGCTCTGGCCGGCGCCCGGGCAGATGGCCACGCCCTGCTCGAAGATGTAGACGCCTGGGGAGCCGCCGCAGTCGGCCAGCGTGGCATTGCCTGTGATGGCCACGCGGTAGTCGTAGACGCCGGGGAAGTAGGTCCCGTTCACAGGGGCCGGGTCGACCGTTGCGCTCTGCGCCGGCGGGCACGTGGCGCTCGCGGCCGTAGGCGCGGCCACGTACGCGAGCGGATCCGGCATGTACGGCAGGCTTCCGTCCATGCCCTGCAGGTAGGTGATCGACTGCGAGTCGTGCTGGGCACAGGTCGCCTCGGTGGGCCCGGCAGGGGCGAAGCACGGATCCAGGGGCTCGGCCGCGACGGAGTCGAGCTGGCCGGTGATG
>JAKASY010000490.1 GCA_021817625.1 Bacillota bacterium
CTGCGCCCACTCCGCCGGCGTGAGCCCGCCTGGCACGAAGCGCGCGGCCAGCGCCTCCTCGAAGCCGCGCATCATGGCGGCGCGCACCGCGTCGGCGCCCAGGGGCCTGCCGGTCGCCTCCTCGAGCCCGGCCGCGTGGCGCGCGAGGCGCCTGGCCGCCGCCTCCGGATCGTTTGTCCGCAAGGGCGCCACCGCCCTCGCGGGGTCGAGGCGCAGCGGCACCGCCCCGTGCTGCAGGACGCGACCGCCTCGCCGGCACTGGGCGCTGCCGATCGTCTTTCTGCCGCCGACCAGGAGCTCATAGCGGCTTGCGCTCTCGAAGCACACGGCCGTGCGCTCGGCCGCCGGGATGACGGAGGGCGCGAGCTCGGCCTCGATGCCCAGGACGCCCAGCGCCGCCACCAGGGCGGAGGCGATCAGGCGGTAGGCGTCGACGACGCTGGCCGGGAGCGCGCCCTCGTCAGCCACAACGCTGTAGGTCACCTCGCACGCTCCGTCATGCAGGACGGCGCCACCGCCGGTGGGCCGCCGCACGACCGGCACCTGCATGCGACCTGCGGCCGCGAAGTCGACGACGGCGTCCGCGTCCTGCGAGTAGCCGAGCGATAGCGTGGGCACCCGCCAGCCGTACAGGCGGAGGCAGGGCAGCAGCCCGTCGCCCTGGAGCAGGGCCACGTCCTCGGCCATGTTCCACGCGCCATCCTGCGCCCCCTCGGCGAGGAGGCGCCACGGACCGCCGAGGGGCAGGCTCACGGCCGGCCCGAGGCGGCCGGGACGCCTTCGCGGCCGTGCTCGGGGTCGGCCTCCGGCAGGCTCTCCCCGGGCCGGTAGCGCAGGTCGGGCTTGCGCGTGGCGCGGGCCTCGTCCAGGCGCGCCACCGGCGCGTGGTGCGGCGCCGTGTGCAGACGCTCGGGGTGGGTGCGGGCGAGCGCCGCCACCTGCCGGAAGGCCGCCGCGAGGCGGTCGAGGTTCTCCCTGGCCTCCGTCTCGGTCGGCTCGACCATCATCGCCTCGTCGACCGTGAGGGGGAAGTACACCGTCGGCGGGTGCACGCCCTCATCGCACAGCCCCTTCGCGAGGTCGAGCGCGCGCACGCCCGTCTCCTTCTGCAGGCCCGCGGCCGTCACGACGAACTCGTGCATGGGGGTGCGCTCGTAGGCGAGCGGGTAGTCGGGTCCCAGCGCATGGGCGAGGTAGTTCGCCGCGAGCACGCTGTCCTCGGCCACCTGGCGCAGGCCGTCGCCGCCCTGCGCCAGGATGTAGGCGTAGGCGCGCACGAGGACGAGGAAGTTGCCGAAGAACGAGCGCACGCGCCCGATGGACCAGTCGGACGCCGGCTCGAGGCCGTAGCCCAGGCTCTCGCCGCCGGGTAGGCGAACCGGACGCGGCCCGGGCAGGTACGGCCGCAGAGCGTCCTTGACCCCGACCGGGCCGGCGCCGGGGCCGCCCCCGCCGTGGGGGGTGGAGAAGGTCTTGTGGAGGTTCAGGTGCATGACGTCGAAGCCCATGTCGCCCGGGCGCGTGATGCCGAGGATCGGGTTCATGTTCGCCCCGTCGTAGTAGAGCAGGCCCCCCGCCTCGTGCACGATGCGGGCGATCTCCTCGATGCCGTCGTCGAACACACCGAGCGTGCTCGGATTCGTGAGCATCAGGCCGGCCGTGCGCTCGCCCGCGCGCTCGCGCAGGGCGGCGACGTCGACGTTGCCGCGCGCGTCCGACGGCACCGCCACAACGCTGAAGCCGGCCATGGAGGCCGTCGCGGGGTTCGTGCCGTGGGCGCTGTCCGGCACGAGAACCTCCGTGCGCCTGTCGGCCTCGCCGCGCTCCTCGTGGTAGGCGCGCACGATGAGCATGCCCGTCAGCTCGCCCTGGGCCCCTGCGGCGGGCTGGAGGGTGAACGCGTCCATGCCCGTGAGCTCGCACAGGGCCGCCTCCAGCTCGACCATCAGGCGCAGGGCGCCCTGCACGGTGGCGAGCGGCTGGCGCGGGTGCAGGGACGCAAGCCCGGGCAGGGCGGCGACGCGCTCGTTCACGACGGGGTTGTACTTCATCGTGCACGAGCCCAGGGGATATGGACCCGAGGCGATGGAGTAGTTGAGGTGTGAGAGGCCCACGTAGTGGCGCAGGATGTCGATCTCCGCGACCTCTGGCAGGCCGGGCCCTACCGCGCGCCGCCGCTCCGGCGGGATCGCGTCGGCCGGCGCCGCCTCCGCCGCGGGCTCGAACCACACGGCCCGCCGTCCCGGACGGCTCTCCTCGAAGATCGTCTTCATGCCGCCGCCTCCCCGAGGGCCGCCACCAGGCGGTCGATCTCCGCCTCCGTGCGCTTCTCCGTCACGGCGAACAAAAGCTGACCGCGCCGCTCGGGGAAGTCGTCGCCAACGTCCGTGCCGCCGACGATGCCGTGGCGCAGGAGCGCCGCCTCGATGCGGGCGGCCGGCGCGGGGGCGCGCACGAGGAACTCGTCGAAGAACGGCGCGCCCGTCGCGAGGCCGTAGCCGGGAAGGGAGGCGATGCGGCGCGCGGCCGTGTGCGCCAGGGCGAGCGAACGCTCCGCCGCCTCGCGCAGGCCGGCGGGCCCCAGGCTCGCGAGGTACACCGAGGCGGCGAGGGCGAGGAGCCCCTGGTTGGTGCATATGTTCGAGGTCGCCTTCTCGCGCCGGATGTGCTGCTCGCGCGTCTGGAACGTGAGGGCGAAGCCGCGCCGCCCCGCCGTGTCGAAGGTGGCGCCGGCGAGGCGGCCCGGCAGGCGCCGCACCAGGCTCTCGCGCGCCGCGAAGAAGCCCAGGTAGGGGCCGCCGAAGCCCAGCGCCAGACCCAGCGGCTGGCCCTCGCCGACGGCGATGTCGGCCCCCCAGGCGCCGGGCGGGCTGAGGAGCGCGAGGGCGATCGGGTCGACCTGGGCGACCGTGAGGGCGCCGTGCCGGCGGGCGAGGTCGGCCAGTTCGGGCGCGCGCTCGATGACGCCCAGGAAGTTCGGGTCCTGCACGACGAGGGCCGCGGTCTGGTCGTCGAGCGCCGCAGCCACCGCGTCGAGGTCCGCCCGCCCGTCCTCCCCCTCGCCCACCGTCACGACCTCAAGGCCGCGACCGCTGCCGTAGGTGGCGAGGACCGCGCGGCTCTGTGGATCGACGCTGCGCAGGACGACGACGCGCTGGCGGCCCGTGGACGCCGCCGCCAACAGCGCGGCCTCGGCCACCGCGCTCGCGC
>JAKASY010000491.1 GCA_021817625.1 Bacillota bacterium
CCTGCTTGCCGTCACCTACCCTGGCGGGCCGCTCGCTCCGCCCTATGCGCTCATCGCGCGCTACGCCTCGGCGATCGCGCCCATGGACTACTGGCACGGGCGCATGCAGGCGATGGGCTACGATAGCGCCTACCAGCAGGTCGCGGCCTCCATCCAGGCCATCCGGGCCGCAGCCCCGAGCACTCCCGTGAGCGTCGTCGCCCAGGCGTTCGACATGTTCACGGCGTCGTCCAAGGGCGTGTACGCGCCCAGCGCGGCGGAGCTCAGCGGCGCCATAGCGGCGGCGCGCGCCGGTGGTGCGGAGGGCGTCTCCTTCTACCAGATGGGCACGGCCTCCGCGGCGGAGTGGCGCGTCATCGGCCTGGCCTGGCCGCGGGGCGCCTCCTGACCTCAGCCAGGCGGGGCGGGTCGCTCCGGCGTGCCGGACGGCAGCCATCGGGCATGACCGTGTGGCAGGGGCCGGTGATGACCGCGCCTGGCCGCGCGGCGGTCGCTGGGTCCGTCGCGCCCGCGCCATGCCGACGCGGTCGGCCGCGCCGCTAGCGGTCGTTGCGCGCAGAGCCGAGCTCAGCGCCGCGGCGTCGCGGTCGCGGCGAGCGCGTCTGTGCCCAGCCCAAGGCGAGCGCCAGGAGGCACGACGTAGCTTCGGAACGGGGAGCCAGCAAGCAGGGAGAGGGGGGGGCGAAGCCCGCCAGCAAGGCAATACCGCTGCGCGCCGTCGACGCCTGGCGCGACAGGCGCGAACCGCAGACAGGCGGCGCATAGGCACCCCCGCCCCACATATAGATGGGCGAGGCCGGTGTCCCAAACCGTGCCGGCCCCTGGGGACGAGGCTGTTTCTGGTGGGCGGGAGGGAGATCGCGGGATGGAGAAGTTCGACATCTTCCGGGACATGGCCGAACGCACCGGGGGCGACGTCTACCTCGGCGTGGTCGGCCCCGTCCGCACCGGCAAGTCGACCTTGATCCGACGCTTCATGGACCTTGTCGTGCTGCCGAACATCGCGGACGAGAACGACCGCGAGCGCGCTCGCGACGCCATGCCCCAGGGCGCGGCCGGACGCACGGTGATGACGACCGAGCCCAAGTTCGTGCCCGACGAGGCGGTGGAGGTGCGCATCCGCGACCAGATCTCGCTGCGCATGCGCCTGGTCGACTGCGTCGGCTACACGGTGCCGGGGGCGCTCGGCTACGAGGAGGACGATGGCCCTCGCATGGTGCGCACCCCTTGGTTCGACGAGGCCGTGCCGTTCGAGCAGGCGGCTGAGGTCGGCACCCGCAAGGTCATCGCCGAGCACTCCACGGTCGGCCTCGTGGTCTCTACCGACGGCTCGATCACCGATTTGCCGCGGTCGGCCTACGAGGACGCCGAGGAGCGCGTCGTGGGCGAGCTGCGCGAGCTCGGAAAGCCGTTTCTGGTGGTGCTCAACACGACCCATCCGTACGCGGAGGAGACGCGCCTTCTCACCGACGAGCTGGCGGAGCGCTACGACGTCACCGTCGTGCCCCTCGACGTGAGCTCCGCCGGCCCGGAGGACATCGACGGCCTGCTCGAGCGCCTGCTCTACGAGTTCCCGGTGCAGGAGATGACCGTCGCGCTGCCCGAGTGGGTGGCGACCCTGCCCGACAGCCACTGGCTGCGCGCCCGCTTCGACCAGGCCGTGACGTCGGCCAAGGAGGGCGTTACGCGCCTCAGGGACATCGACCGGGCGATCGAGCGCCTGTCGAGCGAGGAGGTCGTGGAAGGCGTCACGCTGCGCGCCATGGACCTCGGCACGGGCACGGCGACGATCGAGACGAGCGTGCGCCCGGGCCTCATGTACGAGGTCATGTCGGAGCTGGCCGGCCAGGACGTCAGCGGGCCCGGGCCGCTCATGCGCCTGTTCCAGGTGCTGGTCACGGCGAAGCGCGAGTACGACAAGGTGGAGGATGCCCTGCGCGACGTGCGAAGCGGCGGCTACGGCCTCGTTGCGCCGACGCTGGCCGACATCGACTTCGCGCAGCCCGAGCTCATCCGCCAGGGCAACCGCTTCGGCGTGCGCCTCAAGGCCCAGGCCCCCTCGATCCACATGATCCGGGCGGACGTGGAGACCGAGGTGACGCCGATCATCGGCACGGAGAAGCAGGGCGAGGACCTCATGCAGTACCTGCTCGAGCGCTTCGAGTCCGACCCGAGCAAGCTCTGGCAGTCCGACATCTTCGGCAAGAGCCTCTCGGACCTCATGCGCGAGGAGCTGCAGGGAAAGCTTGTGCGCATGCCGGACAACGCCCAGGAGAAGCTCAGGGAGACCCTCGAGCGCATCGTCAACGAAGGAAGCGGCGGCCTCATCTGCATTCTCATCTAGGGCGCTTCCCCTAGGCGCCGCTGGCCTTCGGCGGGGCCCTGGGGATGCGCGCGTGCAGGGCCCGGGCGAGGCGAGGCGAACCCTCCCCAGGAGCGGCGCGGCGGCCGGCGGACTGGGGGTGCGGGCCATCGCGAGCGGCCTGTGGGTGAGTTTCGACCTGGACGGGACCCTGTTCGACAACCGTCTCAGGCGCTTCATGGTGCACGGCCTCGAGGGCGCGTTCCTGCCGCGCCGGCGTCGGCGCCTGCGCCGCCGTACCGAGCGCCCGCCTGGCCGCCTACGCCGCCTGCGGAGCCGCGCCGCAGCGCCGTGGCTGCGCGCCATCCGGCACGTGACGGTGCGCTCGGTGGCGCCGCGCACCGTCGTCTACCCGGACGTCGTGCCGGTCCTGGGCCGGCTGCGCGAGCGCGGCTACGGAATCGCGGCCGTGACGAACGGCTACCTGGCCTACCAGGGGCCGCTGCTCGAGGGCATCGGCCTCAGGGCCCTGATCGACCACATCGTCGCGCCCGAGGTGGTGCGGGCGGCCAAGCCCGATCCGCGCGTCTGGACCGAGGGCATGGCCGGCAGGCGCGTGATCCTGCACGTCGGCGACCGCCTCGAGGACGACGTGGCAGGGGCGCACGCGGCGGGCATCGCCGCGGCCTTTCTGCGCCGAACGGCGCGGCCGATGTCCCGGCGCCTGCGTCGCCGCGTGGCCGAGGTGCGCCCAGAGGTCATGGCCTGCGACCTCTGGCAGGTGCTCGAGGCGCTCGAGCGGCCGGGCGGCACGGAGAGCCTGGTGCGCGCGGCCGAGGCGAGGCAAGGGCCGTAGGGGACACGGCGCGTCCCGACCACGGGGCGGCACGTGCGCACGCCGGCGT
>JAKASY010000492.1 GCA_021817625.1 Bacillota bacterium
TCGGCCAACGTACGCGGAGGTGAAGGCGATCAGTCGAGAGATGCGGATCAATGGCGAGATCCGCGCCCGTGAAGTCCGTCTCGTGGGGGAGGGGGGAGAGCAGCTAGGCATCGTGGGCCTGCGCGATGCCGTGCGCATCGCCGCCGAGCATGGCCTCGACCTGGTCGAGGTCGCGCCCACCGCCCGTCCCCCGGTGTGCCGGGTGATGGACTTCGGCAAGTTCAAGTATGAGCAGTCCAAGCGCGATCGCGAGGCGCGCAAGAAGCAGCACAACGTGGTCGTCAAGGAGGTCAAGATGCGGCCCCGCATCGAGACCCACGACTTCGACGTGAAGCTGCGCAACGCGGAGCGCTTTTTGCGTGAGGGCGACAAGGTCAAGGCCACGATCATGTTCCGCGGGCGCGAGATCGTGCACACGGACATCGGCCGTCAGGTGCTCGAGCGGCTCGCCGCCTCCCTCGGTGAGCTTGCCCAGATCGAGCGGCCGGCGCGCGTGGAAGGCCGCAACCTGACGATGATTCTGACGCCGCGCGAGCACGCGCAGGCGCGATAGGCAGGCGAAGAGCTTTGGCGGGTCCCAAGCAGAAGAGCCACCGTGGCGCGGCCAAGCGGTTTCGCGTAAGCGGCTCCGGCCGCTTCCACCATCGGCACGCGTTCACAAGCCACCACTTCGGCCCCAAGAACGCCAAGCGGCGGCGGGCGCTCAGGCGCGAAGCCGCGGTGGACGAGCGCGACCAGGCGCGCATCGAGCGCCTTCTCCCGTACACGAAGTAGGCCGCTGCCCCGTTCCGGGCGGACGGCCAGGAGGGTATGGTCATGGCACGAGTCAAGAGCGGCACCACCACCCATCGCCGCCACAAGAAGATCCTCAAGCTGGCGCGCGGCTACTACGGTGGCAACTCCAAGCTGTTCCGGCCGGCGAACGAGGCCGTGATGAAGGCGCTGCACCACGCCTACGTGGACCGTCGGCGCAAGAAGCGCGACTTTCGCTCGCTGTGGATCCAGCGCATCAATGCCGCCGCGCGCCGCGAGGGCCTTTCGTACTCGCGCCTGATCTCCGGCCTGCACCGCGCAGGCGTCGGCGTGAACCGGAAGATGCTGGCGGAGCTCGCGGTGCGCGACGCGAAGGCGTTCGGGGCCATCGTGGCGCGCGCGCGCGAGGCCCTGGGGGGCTAGTGCCTGCGGAGGGCGCCCGGCGCCCCGCGGGCGTGACGAGGGAGCCGGACGGGCCCGTGCCCGCCCGGCTCCGCGCCATCCTGCGGGCGCTCGCGGGCGACCCTAGGCGACGCCGCAAGGCGACGGCGGCCCTGGGCCTTGACGGCGGTCGGCGCGCCGCCCTGGCGGAGGGCCCGCACCTTCTGGCGGAGGCCTTGGCGGCGGGAGTGCCGGTGCACCTGGTCGTCGCCACCGGGCGCGGCCTCGAGGCGGGTGGCGGCGCGGAGGAGCGCCTCGCGCGCGCCGGCACGCCCGTGTACCGGGTCGGCGAGGGAGAGTTCACGCGCCTGGCGGCGACGCGCACGCCGCAGGGCGTCCTCGCCGTGGTCGAGCTTGCGGCGCCCGCCGGAGCGGCTGCGCTCACCCGCGTGTGGCGAGGCAGGGCAGGCATGGCCCTCGCCCTATGCGGCGTTCAGGACCCGGGCAACGTCGGCTCCCTGGCGCGCTCGGCTCGGGCCGCGGGCGTAGCCGCCCTGTGCCTTGACGGGCGGGCCGCACGCGACGACGACCCGAAGAGCCTGCGCGCCAGCCAGGGCGCGCTCCTGCACATGCCGGTCGCCCGCCTCGAGGCGGCGGAGGCCATCGCCGCGGCCCGGGCCGCGGGCGCGCGCGTCGCGGCCGCCGTGCCACGCGGCGGCGCAGCGCCCTGGCGGGCGGATCTCTCGGGGCCGCTCCTGCTGCTCCTCGGCAGCGAAGGGGAGGGCCTGGACGAGGCCCTGGCCGCGCAGGCGGACGTGCGCCTCACGCTGCCCATGGCGGCGGGGGAGAGCCTTGGCGTGGCGGCGGCCGGCGCCGCGCTCCTTTACGAGCGCGTGCGCCAGCTCGGCGCCTGAGGGAGCGGCATGGAGGTTATCTTTCTCGACCTCGACGATCCCGCCATCGGCCTCAGCCCGACCATGGCCGAGGCGATGGTCGTCTCGCGCCCCGATCCCGGGCCGTGCGACCACCGGCCCACCCTGGCTCTGGTGCGCCGCCAGCGGCCCTACGCCCTGCTTGGGCCGCGCGACCTGCGCCTGCCGCGCCTGGCGGACGGCGTGGCGTTTCTGGCGCGGCGCGGCCTGCCGGTCTATCGGCGGATCGGCGGTGGCAGCCTCGTGGTGCTAGACGAAGACTGCCTGTCGTTTGCCCTGGCGTGGCCGTGCCGCAACCCCGCCCACGTCGGCTCGAGCGCCGGCGCGCTCGGCGCGCCGGTACTGGCGGGCCTGCGAGCCCTGGGTGTCCCGCCGCGGATGGGCGCGGCGCGCGGCTCCTACTGCGAGGGACCGAGCGACCTGGTGGCCGATGACGGCCGCAAGGTGGCGGGCATGTCGGTCGCCCTGCGCGGCGGCTGGGCCCTCGTCTCGGGCATGCTCCTCGTGCGGCAGGACAGCGCCTACGCCACGGGCATCGTGGCGGGATTCGAGGCGGCCGCCGGCGGCCTGCGCCGCTACGACCCCAGGGCCGTCACGAGCCTCGAGGCCACGCTCGGCCGAAGCCTTGAGGTGGAGGAGGTCGTCGAGCGCCTCCTCGAGGCCATCGCCGCCTGGGCCGGCGCGGCCGGCGACAGGGGCGCGGTGCGCCCGCCCGACCGGCGCGAGCGCGCCAGCGCCGCCGCGCTCACCGCGCTGCGCCGGGCGGCGCCGCCGGACCGGGCCGAGGCGTGAGGCGGGCGGCGGTAGGGGCCGGGCAAAGGTGATCGGCGAGCCCTGGAACCACAACATCGCCTACTACGGCCTCGTGCTGCGTGAGGTGCCGCCGCTCGCCGAGCGGGCGCTCGACGTGGGCGCCGGCGACGGCGCGCTCGCGCGGGCGCTCAGGCGCACGGTGCCGGAGGTCGTGGCCCTGGATGCCGATGCCGCGGTGCTCGCGCGCGCTCGCGCCCAGGACCCGGGCGGGCGAAGCGGCGTGCGCTACCTGCAGGGGCGCTTTCCCGCATGCGCGCTCGCGCCCGCTTCCTTCGACTTCGTGGCGTGCGTGGCGGCCCTGCACCACATGGATGCGCGCGCCGCCC
>JAKASY010000493.1 GCA_021817625.1 Bacillota bacterium
GAGCGCGGCCGCGCCGCTCGACGCGGCCGGCCGCTAGGATGCGGCCGCCCGAGCGCGAGAGCCTGGAGCCGGCTGCGTTTCGTCGCGTGCTTGGGCACTTCGCCACGGGCGTGACAGTGCTCACGGCGCGCGCCGGGCCGGTGGTGCACGGCATGACGGCCAACGCGGTCGCGTCGGCGTCGCTCGAGCCGATGCTCGTGGTGTGCGCCATCGACCGGCGGGCCCGCATGCTGGAGCTCATGGGCGAGGGCGGCCGGTTCGCGGTGAACATCCTGGCGGCCGGCCGCGAGAGCCTCGCGCGCCGGTTCGCCGGCAGCGTCCAGGCGGAGGGCGAGGAGGCGACCATCCGGTTCTGGCCGACCGGGCCCGACGAGCCACCCATCCTTGTGGGCGCGATGGCCGCCGTGCGCTGCGACGTGGAGCGGCGCTACGAGGCCGGCGACCACGCCCTCATCCTGGGGCGGGTGACCGACCTCTACGGCAGCGTAGCGCGGGAGGAGCCGCTCCTGTTCTACCGCGGCCACTACCGCCGCCTGAGGTCGGTGCCCTCGGGCGCCGAGGGGCCCGTGGAGGAGCTCCTGCCCGAGGGCCTGCGCTTGCACTACGATGAGTGGTAGGGCGTCAGGCCGGAGGCCGGGCGCGCCGCCACAGCCGGCCCGCATAGGCGCCGCGCGGCGTCTGCACCTCGCCCCGGGCGAGAGCGGCCGAAAGGCAGCGGCGGACGTGCGCCGCCGTCGTGCCCAGGCTGCGCCCGAGCGACTCGTCGCCCCGCCAGTGCTCGTCGATGGCTGCGAGCACCCGTGCGCACCCATCCGGATCGCCCATGGGCCACCTCCGCGCCGTCGTCCGCTCCACCCTACCCGTTGCGCCGTGGCGGCGGCAAGAGAGCGCCGGGGGGCGGGGCGGCACCGCGAGCTATCGGGCGCGGGCCCGGGGCTGGCGGCCTGGGCGCCGCCGGGCGATGACGAAGCCGGTGTCGCCGGCCACGGCGAACAAGCCCTCGCGGTCGAAACGCTCTGCCAGGCGCGCCTGCATCGCGTTCAGTAGGCGCCCGCGCACGGTCGGGTCCGCCGCCTCCGCCGGCGCGAGTCCCCGACGCCAGAGCACCGCGCCGTAATACGAGAGCGCGCTCTCCAGGTCGGGGAACGCCAGACCAGAGGGAACGCGCCGGACGACGGGGTGGGCCGACGGCGGCAGGAGCGCAGCGATTTCGCCGGGGTCCGGCCCGGGGACGCTGCCGACCCCCGCCGGCTGGCGTGCGAGCCCGAGCTCCGCCAGCACCTCGGTGTGCAGCTGGCGCCACCGCTCGAGGTGGGCGGGGCCGTTGCCTGCGGCGACCAGCACCCCGCCCGGGGCCACGCGACGCCAAGCCGAGGCGAGGACCTGGTCGGGTCGGGCGACGTGCGGCAGAACAAAGTGCAGCCCCACCCAGTCGAAGCGCCCGAGGTCCGCCGGCAGTCGCTCGCCATCCGCCAAGACGGTGCGGGCGCGCGCATCGCCGCCAATGCGCGATCGAAGCGCCTCCACCATCGCGGACTGGAGGTCGACGCCGACATACTCGCAGGCTTGGCCGGCGATGACGCGAACGCTGTCGTACCAGTTGCCCGTGCCCGCTCCCACGTCGAGCACGCGTGCCGGCGTCGGCACTGCGGCCAGCGCCGCCCACGTCGCCGCCTCGAGGACGTCCTCGCCGGTGCGGTGGCGCAGGTGGGCGGCGCGCAAGGCCCCAAGCTCGGCTACGGAGTTCAGGCCGGCGGGCACGGACTCGGGGCAGGTCCCGGCCGGCCGCCCGCCCGGACCCACTGGCGGCCGATCAGAGCCAGCCGCGCCGCGGTGGCGCGCGCTCACGTCATCGTGAGGCCGCCGCTCACGCTCAGCACCTGGCCGGTGACGAACGAGGCGTCGTCGGACGCCAGGAACACGACGGCGCGTGCGACCTCCTGCGGCAGGCCGAGGCGGCGCATGGGGATCTGCCGCTCCACCCGCGCGACGAGCTCGCGGCCGCCCGGGTCGTCCATCGCCGCCTCGAGCAGACGCGTTCGCGTCGGCCCGGGTGCCACCGCGTTCAGCCGGACGCCGCTCGGCGCCCACTCGCGCGCGAGCGAGCGCATGAGCGCGTGCACGCCGCCCTTGGCCGCGGCGTATACTGCCTGCTCCTTCATGCCCGCCTTCGCGGCGTCCGAGGTGACGTAGACGATGCTGCCCGAGCCCTGCGCGCACATCGCCCGCCCCACGAGCCGCGTCGTCCAAAGCACGCTCCACAGGTTGAGGTCGAGCACCACCCGCCAGTACGCGTCCTCCTCCGCAAGGAAGGGGGAGGTGCCGGCGCCCCCGGCGCTGTGCACGAACACGTCGAGGCCGCCGAGGCGGTCGAGCGCAGCAGCCACCACGCCCTGCGCACCCTCCGCCTCGGAGACGTCGCCCGCCGCGGCCTCGATCGCGAGGCCCCGCTCGCGGCCCTGGCGCGCGGTGGCGTCCGCCGTCTCCAGGTGCAGGGCCGCGGCCACGACGCGCGCGCCCGCCGCCGCGAGGGCGAGGGCGCTGGCGCGCCCGATGCCGCTGCCAGCGCCGAGGACCAGGGCGCGTCGGCCGTCCAGCGAGGTGCTCTGCGTCCCTTCTCCCGGGCTTGCCACGTCAGCTCGCCGGGCCTCGCTCGGGCACGCCCTCGAAACGGCGGCCGGCGAGGTCCACGAGGGCGCTCACGGCCTCGCGCGCGTCGTCGCCCTCGGCGATGACGTGCACCGTGCTGCCCGCGCGCACGCCCAGCGTGAGCACCTCGAGGATGCTCTTGCCGTCGGCCTCGCGGCCGGCGTGGGCGACGCGGATGGCGGCCCGGAAGCGCCCGGCGGTGCGCACGAAGGCAGCGGCCGGGCGCGCGTGCAGGCCGCTCGGGTGAAGGATCGGTATGTCCGCCGCGGCGGTCGTCTGCGGGATGGTCGTCACCTCCGCGTCGGGGGGCGTTCGCGCCGCGCGCCCGCCGGCCCTGCCGGCGGAGCGGGCAGCGCCGCACGGCGTCAGTATACGGGACGCGAGGTGACCCATGGCAGCCCGCCGCCGGGACCGGCCGCGGCCGACCTGTCCGGCGGCCGCGTGGGACGACAATAAGTTGACAGCGGAATAAACATACAATAACATGCAAGAATCGCTGGTTCGGGAGGATCGCCCATGCGCATGGTCGTCAAGGTCGGCACCTCGACCGTGCAC
>JAKASY010000494.1 GCA_021817625.1 Bacillota bacterium
CTACGCGAGCTTCGACGCCATCGCGACGAACGTCAAGAACGCGCTGACCACGGGATACAACCCGATCACCGGCTTCTGGTACCCGGAGTACTGGAAGGTATCCGGCTGATCGCCTCTGCCTCGAGGCGGGGTCGGGGGGCCATCCCCGGCCCCGCCGCTTGTGTGGGGCGACCGCTGGCGCTCCGAGCGAACAATGATCCCGGGAGGGCTCACGATGTCATCGCGCCTGAGGATCCTGGTGCCCATGGGGCTCGAGGGCGGGAGCCGCTACCTCGTCACGCATACGTACACGGACGCGCTGCGGGAGGCCGGCGCGGCCGCCTACATGTTCGCCGGCCCGCTTGACGCGGGCGAGGCCGACCGGAGCCTGGAGGGCTTCGCCGGCCTCCTCCTCACCGGCGGCGGCGACCTCGCGCCGCGCTACCTGGGCGAGAGCCCCCATCCGGGCCTGGGCGAGGTCGATCCGCCGCGCGACGCCCTGGAGTGGGATCTGCTCGGCGCGGCCCTCGCGCGGCGCATGCCCATCCTGGGCATCTGTCGGGGCTGTCAGGTCCTGGCCGCGCGCGTCGGGGGCCAGCTCTACCAGGACATCCCGAGCCAGATGCCGGGTGCCCTCCAGCACGCGCAGCGCGCGCCGCGGGAGCACGAGAGCCACAGCGTCTCGGTCGTGCCGGGGAGCCAGCTCTACCGCGTGTTCGGCGGTCGCGAGGAGGTCTGGGTGAACTCCTTCCACCACCAGGGCGTGCGCTCCCTGTCGGAGGGGTGGAGAGCGTGCGCGCATGCGCCCGACGGCCTGATCGAGGCGTTCGAGCGCGAGGGCGAGCACTTCGCCCTCGGCATCCAGTGGCACCCGGAGGGACTTGTGCGGACCGACCCGCTGCAGCGCACGCTGTTCGCCGCCTTCGTGGCCGCCGCCGCGCGCTACGCGACGGAGGGCGCGCCCGCCCGCTGAGCGCGCCCGTGTGGGCGGGCGGGCGTGGGCACGCGGGGCGCCGGGCACGCTAGAGACAACTTTCTTGGCCGTCCCTGCCAAGGCAGGGGCCGGACGGGGCAGACGCCAACCCTGTGTCGAGGGGAGTCGATGCGGCGCGGCCGGCCGGTCGCAGAGCGGTGGGCCTGCTGCGGCGCCGTTCGAACGGCCGCCCGGCGCGGCGGAGAGGATGGGATAGATGCGCACCCGTGGGGTTCTCGGCGTGATCCTCGCCCTGCTTGTCGTCCTCGCCGTGGTGCAGTTCGCTCGGCCGCTGCCGACGGCGAGCGCGCGGCCGCTCGCGCTGCCGAGCCGTCTGTCGGGGCCCGCGCCGCGCCTGCCCTGGCCGGGCGGCGGCGTGCAGGCGGCGGAGGACATCCAGGGCGTGGGCTCCTTGGGCGCGAGCGGCCCGTCCCAGCCCATGGCGATCGGCAGCGTGGCCAAGGACATGGACGCGCTCGTCATGCTGCGCGCGCACCCGCTGGGGCTGTACGCGAACGGGCCGAGCGTCCTCATCACGGCCGCGGACGCCGCCGCCTTCCAGCGCGACGCGGCCACCCACCAGTCGGCGCTGCCGGTGGTCGCGGGCGAGCGGCTGAATGAGCGAACCCTGCTCGAGGGGCTGCTCGTGGCGTCCGCCAACAACGTGTCCGACATCGTGGCCGTCTGGCTCGCGGGCAGCCAGACGGCGTTCGTCGCCCAGATGAACGCCGAGGCTAGGCGCCTCGGCCTTCGCCACACGCACTTCGTGGACGCGAGCGGACTCGACCCGGCGACCGTGAGCACGGCGGCCGACCAAGTGAAGCTGGCCGAGGTGGCCATGCGCATCCCGGTGTTCGCCCAGGTCGCGGCCATGCCCCAGATGGCCGTCCCCTCGGGCGGCATCGCCTACAACTACAACGGCCTCGTCGGCAAGGACGGCATCATCGGCGTGAAGACGGGCTCCACCGTGGCCGGTGGCGCCTCCTTCATCTGGGCGGCGCAGCGAAGCGTGCGGGGACGCCAGGTGACGATCTACGGCGGCGTCCTCGGGCAGGGGGCCACGGCGACGAAGAACCAGCTGGCCCAGGCCCTCGACGACGGCGTCGCCCTGATCAACGCCGCTACGCGCGTCGTGACGGAGCGCACCGTGGTCACCGCGGGCCAGCGCGTGGGCCTGCTCACGGCGCCGTGGGCCGCCCCGGTGCCGCTCGTCGCCGCGTCCGGGGCGCGGGCGCTCGGCTGGGGCGGGCTCCCCGTCAAGGCCACCCTGCGCCTCAGCATCCGGCTGAAGCCGGGCGAGGCCGTCGCCGCCGGCACCCGCGTCGGCGTCCTGAGCGTGGCCGTCGGCAGCCAGACGCTGTCCGTGCCGGTCACGACGGGCGCTGCGCTGCCTGCCCCGTCGCTGCGCTGGCGCCTCACCCGGCTGTAGGGTCGGCAGCCCTGGCCGGGGGCTGCCCGCGGCCGCGGAAGATCTTGCCCGGCGGTGCGGCAGGCTGTGCGCCCCTGCCGCGTTTGGCGCAGCCATGGTCCGTTTGGCCGGTGAAATAGTGACCATATGACGTAGGACTTTGTCGAATGTCACCGAAGGTCTCTAGCCTGCACCGCGCTGGCGCGCGGGGGAGGAGGCGTCGTGTGACACCCGAGCCGCCATGGCAACTGGACGACGTGTGGATGGCCTGGCAGCCCATCGTCGATCTGATGGAGGAGCGGGTGCACGGCTACGAAGCGCTGGCGCGGGGCCCGCGCGGTACCCCGTACGAGCTGCCGGCCGGGCTGTTCGCGAGCGTGCATGGGGAGCGCCACGCGCACCGGCTCGAGCAGCACCTGCGGCGCCTCGCGCTGCGCGATGGCGCGCGAGTGCTGCCCCCGGACGCCCTGGTGTTCGTCAACGTGGACAGCCGCTGGCCGGACATGGACCTCGACCTCGCCGCCGGGCCGCTTCCGCCGGAGCGCGTCGCGATCGAGCTTACGGAGATGCGGCCGATCCTGGAGAACGACGCGGTCCTCCAGGGCGTCGCGCGCTGGCGGCAGCGCGGCCACCTGATCGTCATCGACGACTACGGCACCGGCTACGCGGCGGCCGCGACCGTGCTGGCCCTGCAGCCGGACCTGCTCAAGCTCGACATCCGGCTGGTCAGCGGCATCGACACGGACGGGCGGCGTCAGACGCTGGTGGAGAGCATCCGCAAGTTCACGGCGGACGTGGGCGTGCGCCTGGTGGCCGAGGGCGTGGAGACGACGAGATCGG
>JAKASY010000495.1 GCA_021817625.1 Bacillota bacterium
GCCTCGCGGCCAACGCCGTCGAGGCGGCCAAGCAGCTCGAGTTCCAGGACCACGTTCAGATCTTCTTCGGTGGCATCTTCTCGCCCGTGGCCCTCGCGCTCGACTCGTTCGCCAAACAGAATCACGTATTCTTCATGTCGCCGGGCAGCGCCGAGCCGGCGCTCACCACGCCCGTACAGCCCTACGTCTTCGCCTTCAACCAGACGCAGAACGTGAGCGCGCTGGGCATTGCCGCCCTGGTCCACTCCATGCATGTGAAGAAGATCGGCATGCTCGAGGAGACGGACGCCTACGGCCAGACCGCTCTCTCCGGCGCCAACGCGGAGCTCGCCCCCTATCATCTCAAGGTCAACAACGTCGCAACGATCGCCGACAACGCGATCGACGCGACGAGCCAGATCCTCCAGCTCAAGGCGGCCGGTGACCAGGTAATCCTGGTCGGCACCACGATCGACCCGGCCACCGCTGCCATCAAGGCGGAGGTCCAGGAGAAGGTGTCGATTCCACTTGTGGCCTTCGGCGGTGGCGCCGCTCCCTCCATCGACCAGCTCCTGGCGCAGAGCCCGTCGGTGACCTACTACGCCATCAGCCCGCTCGCCTGCCCGCTCGACCCGACGCCGGCCGCCTGTGTCAAGCCCTTCCTGAAGGTATACGACCAGTACTTTCCGAAGAGCGCCCCCAGCGTCTGGACGGCCGAGGGCTATGCGGCCACGGAGGCCTTCGTAGCCGGTCTGAAGGCCGCCAAGAGCTACACGCCGGCCGGTGTGGCCCACGGGCTCCAGTCCATGCCCGCATTCACCAGCTCACTTCTGCCGTTCCCTGTGAAGTTCTCGGCCACGTCCCACCTGGGCGTGCACAACACCTACCTGTACGGCTTCCGCGGCGGCAAGCTCGTGTTCTTCGGTAACAACCTGGCGCACAACCACCTGAAGGGGTAGACCCAGGAATGGCGCCCCTTTGGGCGCCGACGCGGCGACGGCGCCGGGACTGCCCGGAGCGGTCGCCGCGCGAGCGCCCGGGGGGATGAGGGGGGAGCCATGTGACGCTTGCCCTCGCGGCCCTTGGAAGCGGGCTGGTGCTGGGGTTTGCGGTGGCCTTGACGGCGGTGGGCTTCACCGTCATCTACAACGCCACGCGGGTTCTGAACTTCGCAAATGGCCAGCAGATGCTCCTGGGCGGCTACGTGGGGCTCATGCTCTACGTGTGGCTCGACCTCCCCTTCTGGCTGAGCCTCATAGCAGGGGCCGCTGCCGGCTTTCTCCTGGGCGTCGTGCTCGACCGCGTGATGGTGGGCCCGCTCCGCAACCAAAGCGTCCTGACCCAGGTGATCGCCCTGTTCGCGGCAGCCAACATCCTGGACGGCGTGTATCTCCAGGTCTTCGGATCCCAGGCCTACAACCTCCCGCCCTACGCCTCGCCGGTCGGGGTGGTGCCCGGCCTCTCCCTCTCGCCGCAGGACCTGGCCATCATCGGCTCCTGCGCCGTCCTCGTCCTGGCGGTGCTCTGGCTGCTCTACCGAACGGAGTTCGGCGTCCAGATGCGGGCTACCGCAGAGAACCCGGTGAGCGCGGCCCTGGTCGGCATCGATCCTCGCCTCGTCAGCACGATGGCCTGGGGCATGGGCGGCGCCATGGCTGCGCTCGCGGGTCTCCTTCTGATGCCCAAGTTCATCCTTTCGCCAGATGTCGGCCAGAACTTCACGTTCGACGCGTTCGCGGCCGTTGCCGTCGGGGGCTTCGGAAGCCTCACCGGGGCGATCATCGGCGGCGTGGTCATCGGCCTCGCCGAGGCGGCGGTAGACACCTTCGTGGCCGCGGGGTACGAGCCGCTGGTCAGCCTGGGCGTCATGCTGCTCGTCCTGGCGATCCGCCCGACCGGCCTCGTGGGAGAGCGCGCGTGACGGCCGCGGACCTGTGGCGTCGCACCGTCACCGGCATCGAGTCGGAGCTGCCGGCTTGGGGTAGCAGTCGGTTCACCCCGGCTGCGCTTGCCGCGACCGGACTCTTGACTGGGCTAGCCCTGGCCGCGGGGCAGTACACGCAGATCCTGGTGAGCGTGGGCTGCGCGTACCTGGTCGCCTCCCTCGGCTACAACCTGATCCTGGGCTACGCCGGCCAGATGGCGTTCTGCCAGGCGGGATTCATGGCGGTCGGAGCCTATGTCCTGGCGGTTCTGGAGGCGGGCGGCACAGCGCCCCTCCTGGCGATCGCCGTGGCCATCGTCGCGTCGGGTGCCGTGGCCGCCTTGATCGGCGTGGCCGTGCTGCGCACGCGCGGGGTCTACCTGGCCTTGGTCACCTTGGCCTTCGCGCAGGCGATCATCGTTCTCATCAATCTCTGGCCGGCGAGCCAGGGTGAGAACGGCATCAGCGTCAGCGTGCCTGGCCAAAACGGCGTGCTCGTGGCCGCGCTCGTGGCCGGTGCCAGCCTGTTCGTGGTGGAGCGCCTGGTGCGCTCCCGCTTCGGCCGCGCCCTGGCCATGGTGCGCCTGGACGAAGAGGCGGCCGCGGCGATGGGCGTGCATGCCCTGCCGGTGCGCGTGCTCGCCTTCACCCTGGGCGGCATGCTCGGCGGCGCCGGCGGTGTGCTGCTTTCGGGCGCCCTGGGCTTCATCGCGCCCAGCGACTTCGGCACGTCGCTCACCCTGCTTCTGCTCACCATCGTTGTCGTGGGCGGGGTCGAGTCGGTTTGGGGCACCTTGATCGGCACCGTTCTCCTCGTGGCGCTCTCCCAGTACCTTGCCAACTCGCTTGGCTACCAGGACATCATCTACGGCGCCGTCCTGTTCGTCGTGCTGGTCCTGCGCCCGCGCGGCCTCGTGTCCGCGGCCGATCCGCTGCGCAGGGCACTCGAGCGGCGCGGGCGGGAGGGCGCAGCGGTGCGCGCGCCATGATCCTCCGGGTCGAGGGGCTCGTCGTCCGGTTCGGCGGCGTCGCGGCCGTCGACGGCGTCTCGCTCGCCTGCGACGAGGGCGCCACCGCCGGCATCGTCGGTCCGAACGGGGCCGGCAAGTCGACGCTGCTCAACGCCATCAGCGGCCTCTGCCCCTGCCAGGAGGGCGAGATCTGACCTGAAATACCCGGGCGGAAAGGTAGCGAGGCGCATGTAGGACCAGACGCCGGGGTCGCCGACGCTCGCGGTGTTGCGCGGGAGGGGCTCAGGCTGCGGGGGTGTTCTTGGGG
>JAKASY010000496.1 GCA_021817625.1 Bacillota bacterium
CTCACGCGTGTCTTCACCAAAGACCGTCCAAGGCGCCTCTACCCGGCGCGCAGGAGACTGGTGCCTGTTCTGCTCAACGCGCGTCGCCGCTGGCATCCGGGCCGTTGACGAACACCTCCGCGCTCTGTGTTCCGCGCAGGTGCTGCGTCTCCTGGCGCCGCCCGACACGGGGAGGCGCGGTCGACCGTCGTGGATGGCCCCGGCCGTACGAGGCGGTTCCCCCCGCTTGACGGTCGCGCCTTGTCGGTTAGGGCGGCGCGCGGGCACCGCGCGCTATCCCCTCCCCCCGCCCCGGTCGCTCACCGAGGACCCCGGTGCGCTCCTTGCCGCCCTCCCTGGTCGGGGCTCCCGGGTGGTCAGGCACGGGTAGCGCCGTTATGATGCCGAGAGGCCCAGCCTCTCTAGCCCGGGAGGGACACCTGTGAGCGTCATCGCCTGGCTGCTGGACTCGGACCCGTCGATCCGCTGGCAAGTGATGCAGGACCTGACCGATGGGCCCGCAGACGAGGTCGCGGCCGTGCGCGCCCGGGTCGCCACCGAGGGCTGGGGCGCGCGGCTGCTCGCCCTGCAGGGCGCCGACGGCCGGTGGGGCGGCGCGGCCTGGAACCGCGGCTGGGACGCCACGATGCACGTCCTCCTGCTGCTTCGGGACCTCGGTCTCGACCCCGCCGGTGCCCCGGCGCGTCGCGCGCTCGGCCTCGTCCGTGACAGCGTGACCTGGAAGGGCTGCGGCCCGCCGCAGTGCGATGGCAATCCCTTCTTCGCCGGCGAGCTCGAGCCTTGCATCAATGCTCAGGTGGGCGCGGCCGGCGGGTACTTCGGCGAGGAGGTACGGGGCATCGTCGATCGGCTGCTCGCCGAGCAGCTGCCCGATGGGGGCTGGAACTGCGAGGCGGAGAACGGCTCCACGCGGTCGTCCTTCAACACCACGATCTGCGTGCTCGAGGCTCTCCTCGAGCACGAGCGCGCGCACGGGAGCAGCCCAGAGGTGACCGGGGCCCGTGAGCGCGGGCAGGCGTACCTCCTCGACCGCCGCCTCTTGCGCCGGCTGTCGACCGGCGAGGCGATCGAGCAAGACCGCAAGGGCGGGACCGACTGGAGGCGCTTCGCCTTCCCGACGTGGTGGCACTACGACGTGCTGCGGGGCCTCGAGTACCTACGCCGCGCCGGCGTCAGGCCCGACGAGCGCGTGGCGGAGGCGATCGAGCTCGTCGCCTCCAAGCGCGATGCGGACGGACGGTGGCCGCTCGAGGTCCGCTACCCGGGCGCCATGCCGGTCGAGATCGGCGAGGGCGAGGGTCGGCCGAGCCGATGGAACACCCTGCGCGCCATGCGCGTGCTTCGCTGGTACGAGGGGAGCGCCTCGTAAGCGCGGCGCCGACACAGGACGGCCCAGGCGAGTGAAGAGAGGCCGAGACCGTCGCCCCACACTGCCCGGACGGCCTCTCGGTCACGCTCCCACGTGGGCCATGACCCATCGGAGGCGCGGTTCGCGTGACCTCTCGGCTCCCGGCCCCAGACGAGGCCCACGATGGCCGAGCGCTTACGCCAGCGCCGCGAGCAGGCCCTCGCCGATGGCGTCCGCCTGGGCGGCCACACCCGCCCGCGCCGGCACGGTGTAGTTCGTCAGGACCGCTGCGCCCACGCCGCGGTCCTGGGCGAAGCCCACCCAGCTGTTGTATCCGCCCGTGCCGCCGTTGTGCCAGACGACGGTCCCGCCCTGCCGGTCGGAGAGGACCCAGGCCATGCCCATCGCGACGCCCTCCTGCACTGTCACCCGGGCCGCCTGGCAAAGGCGGATCGCCTCGCCCAGGCGCCCCGCGGGCGGGTTCATGTTGGCCTCGAGGAAGCGCAGCATGTCACGCGCGCTCGAGCGCCAGGCACCGGCGCCCGCGAGGGTGGGTAGGTCCCAGCTCACGGCGCGCCGGCCCGAGCGCGTGTGGCCAAGCTCGAGCCGCTCCAGCTGTTCCGGCGCCAGGGCGATCGCCGTGTCGGCCATGCCGAGCGGGGCCAGGACGCGTTCCCGCACGGCGGCCTCGTACGTGGCGCCCGCCACCGTGGCGAGGACGTTTCCGAGAAGGCCCACGCCGAGGTTGGAGTACTCCGGGGCCGCCGCCCCGGGCGGTCGGCGCAAGCGCGCGACGCAGGCCCAGAGGTCGTCCATGCTGTAGGCGGCATACGGGTTTGGCAGGGTGGCCGCCGTCAGGCGCAGGTTGTCGGGCAGGCGCGGCAGGCCCGACGTGTGGGTCGTGAGCTCAAGAAACGTGATCTCGCCCGCGCCCCCCGGGCCGCCGCGCGCGGCCTCCGGGAGATAAGGGCCGATCGGCTCGTCGAGGGCGATGCGCCCGTCCACCACGAGATCGGCCAGGAGGAGCGCGGTGAGCACCTTGCTGACCGAGCCGATCTCGAAGATCGCGTCCGCCATCGCGCCCGGGTTCTCGCTGCCGAAGGCGAGAAGGCCGCTGCCATCGGGGGTCGCCACGGCGAGCGCCGCCTTGAGCCGCCGCAGGCGCCGCCGGTGCGGCGCGACGAGGGGCGCCAAGAGCGCCTCCAGGCCGGCAAGGCCGGTCACGACGCCTGGCCCCGGAGCGCGGCAGCCGCCACGGCCGCCGCGATCTGCCGCGCGCACGCAAGCGCGGACGTCTCGCTCGTGTCCACCTCGATGTCGTAGTGGACGCCCTCGTGGACGATCGCCGCCTGCGCGGCCGCCATGCCGCGTGCGCGATCGCCACGGGCGAGCTCCCGCAGCGCCGCGACCTCCGGTGCGCACCGCACGCCCGCCCAGACCACCTCCTGGTGCGCGAGGGCACTGCGCCAGCGGGCCTGCGTCTCGGCCGCGCCGAGAAAGACGTCGTCGACGATGACCCGCGCGCCGGCCCGGGCCATGGCCACGATGCCGGCCATCCATGCCTCCTCGAGGTCACGGAAGGCAGGGCCGGGCAGGACGCGGCCGCCTTCCTCGATGAGGAGGCCCTCGCCGCTGTCGAGGAGCCGGTTGGGCATCGCCCGGATCAGGTCGTCGACGCCCAGGGTGAGCCAGGCCTCGGGCAGGATGGCCTGGAGAAGGCGGGCGATCTCGGTCTTGCCCGCGCTTGAGCCGCCGTTCAGGACGATGACGTCTGGCGCCATGGTTCGATCCTGGCCGCCCGCGCGGCTACCGTCAACACCGGTCGCCATCGT
>JAKASY010000497.1 GCA_021817625.1 Bacillota bacterium
ATCTGGCCTGGGATTCGTTGTCGGGCTCCTGGGCCAGGTACATGGTCGCGCTCCTCTGCTTAGCTACTATGCTACTTAAGTAAAGCAGCGAGGCGTCGGATTGTAAACCCCCTCGATTCGGAGCCGCTCCGGTGCCCGGCTGCCCGCAAGTCCTGACCCATGCGGCCGGCGCCGGAAGCGCGGCCCTGCCTGATCTGTACGGCGGCGGGAGCGCCTCTCAGTCAGCCACCTCGCCGGCCGCTACCATGTTCCGCCAGTGCGCGCCCCAGTCCGGCCTCGTGCCGTCGGCGTCCGTGAAGCCGTACCGCTTCGCGAGGTCCCACGTGGCGAGGCTCTCTCCGGCGAGCGCGCCAACGTCCGGGTCGGCCGCCAGCGCCGCGACCGCCCGCCCGAGGTACAGCGGCGTCTCCGAGAAGGCGAAGTGTGGATCCTTGGCGATGGCCTCGCGCCACGTCGCCTCGGAGACACCGAAGTGGTCGAGCACCGCCTCCGAGCGAAGGAAGCCCGGGGTGAGCGAGAGGGCGGTGACGCCGAAGGGGGCGAGATCCCTCGCCATTCCCTCGGCCGCGTGCACGGCTGCCACCTTGGCCAGGCTGTAGTACAGGGAGCCGCGGTAGCGGTAGCCGACGCCGTCGGTCACCTCGACGATCAGGCCCGTCCGGCGCTCGGCCATGATCGCGGCCGCGTACCGGCTGGCGGTCAGGTGCGTATCGACAGCCTGGTGGAGAAGGGCGAGGCCGTCGTGGAGCGGGTGGCGCCAGAACGGCTCTCTCCAGCGGGTGAGCGGATCGCCGCCCCAGATGCTGTTCACCAGGACGTCGAGCCGGCCCTCAGCGGCCATCACTCGGCCGAACAGCGCCTCGACCGCGTCCTCCCGACGGTAGTCCACGGCCACGGCGATGCCAAGGCCACCGGCCGCGCGGATGCGCGCTGCCGTCTCGTCGATCGTCTCTGGCCTGCGCATCGGCGACGGATGGCCGGGTGTGCTTCGACCCGTCGCGTACACCGTGGCGCCCGCGGCGGCCAGCGCGAGGGCGATGCCCCGGCCGCCACCGCGCGTCGCCCCCGCCACCACCGCAACGCGGCCGGACAAGGAGCCTTTCGTTCCCGGTCCCGACGATCCGCCGCGCATGCTGCGCCACCCTTCAGCCCGCCAGCCGACTGTCGCTCCCATGGCCCAGGCCGGGAACCGTCCCGCCGTCGCGCCAGTCGTTTCGTTGCAAGCCAGCCGCCGAGGCTGCCCGAGACGTGTCAGCGGCCCTGCCCCCCGCCGCCAGCGGGCGCATGCAGCGCCCGACCGGCGGTGCCGGCCCCACGAAGAACCGGCTGTGTGTCCGGCGTCGGCCCGCTCCTGCTCCGCGTTCGCCCGCGCGAGCGCCGGTGGCCGCTAGCCGCTGCCGCCTGTGCGCCGCTCCTCGCCGTCCAGCCGAGCCGCGACCAGGCGGTAGCCTCCAGCGCCGTGCTCGACGAAGCGCCGGATGCGCGAAATCGTTGCGCTCGACGCACCGGTGGCCGCCGTCACCGCCTCGTACGTGGCGCCCGCGGCCAGCATGCGCGCCACCTTGAGGCGAAGGGCGAGGTCCACCACCTCGCCCAGGGTGCACAGGTCGACCAGGAGGGCCCGCGCCTCCGCCTCGTCGCGCAGGCTGAGCAGGGCCCGTATGAGCTGGCGCGCGTCCTCGCCGCGCAGGTCGTCCCCGACGTCGACGGACCCGGCCATGGTCTCGCCCCCCGCCGGGCACTACGGCGCTGGGGGGCCCTCGTCCTGCCTTGGCCCGAGCGACGAGACGAGCGCCACAAGCGCGTCGCGGTGGCGGCCGACCTCCCCGCTACTGTGCGCGTCGGAGCCGTACACGAGGGGAATGCCCATGGCGTGCGCCGCCTCGAGCAGGGCGCGCTCCGGATAGGCCTCCCGACGCAGCGGCAGGTCGGCGCCCTTGGCGTTCACGTCCAGGGCGAAGCCGTGCGCGTGCGCCTTCGCCAGCACGGCGAGCGCGCGCCGATGGTCGGCGCCGGGATCCGCGAGCGGGAAGCGGTCGCGAAACTTGCCGATCACGTCCAGGTGCGACAGGCGTTGCGGATACCCTAGCCCCCAGGCGGTAGCGCGCTCGAGCGCCTCCTCCACGGTCTCCCAGTACAGGCGCCGGACGGCGTCCATGCCGCCCATGGGCACGACCAGGTCCGCTGCCAGCTGGTCGGGGTCGATGTCGATCGGGACGACGCCCGCGGAGGTCGGGAGGAAGTGCACGGAGAGGGTCGCGTCGTCGGCGCGAGCCGCGTAGCGCTCGAGGTAGCCGAGCGCGTAGTCCGGCCGTCCGGGCACGAAGTCGACCTCGAAGCCGATGCGGATGTCGAGACGTCCTCGCAACGTGTCCCGCAGGCGCTCCGCCACCGCCACGTAGCGCTCGAGCCCGTCGTCGTCGAGGTAGATCTCCTGGCGCAGGGCCTCCGGGATCAGGCCGGCGGGAAACGTCGGGTGCTCCGTCAGGCTCAGGCGCTCGAACCCGAGGGCGGCGGCCCGCCGGGCGAACTGCGCCGTGTCGTCGACGCCGTCGCGCCGGCTGAACGCCGTGTGGCAGTGGCCGTCCCAGCGTCCGAAGGCGGGAACCGGCACCCGGCTCACCCTCCCCCCTCGCCGGAGCGCCGCGCGCGGCGCGGGGCCGGCCGCGCGGCGCGCCCGCGCACCAGCCGCGCCGGTCCGATCGCGCCGTCGCCGTAGCGCCGGCGGATCTCGTCGAGGGCGCGGTCGAGATCGAGGTCGCGTCGACCCACGCCGAGCACTCCCTGGTGCGCCGGGGCGACGAGGTCGGCGACCTGCACGCCGAGCAGGCGCACGGGCTCGGCCACGGGCCGTGCGTCGAAGAGCTGCGCGACGACCCGGTAGATCTCGGGGGCGTGTGCCGTCGGCCGGGCGAGGCGGCGCTGGTGGGTGTGGGTGCGGAAGGCGGCGGTGCGGTACTTGAGGACCACGCGGTGGCCCTCGCGCTCCAGGGCGCGCAGGCGCGCAGCCACCTCGTCCGAGAGCGCGAGGAGGATCGGCTCGGCATCCTCGCGGCGGCTGACGTCGCGCGCGAGCGTGCGCTCGGCGCCGACCGACTGCAGCGCCTCAGGCTCGGCCGCGACGGGCGTCGGGTCCTCACCGCGCGCCCGCGCCCTCAGGTGCTCCGCCAGATCGGA
>JAKASY010000498.1:0-2164 GCA_021817625.1 Bacillota bacterium
GTGCCACGCTCCGGCTCGGTGGGCGCGAGCGGCGACCTCGCGCCGCTCGCCCACGTCGCCCTCGCCCTCATCGGCGAGGGCGAGGCCACGTACGGCGGCGAGCGCCTGCCGGCGGCCGAGGCGCTCTCGCGCGCCCGCCTCGCGCCCGCCGACCTGAGCGCGAAGGAGGGGCTCGCCCTCACGAACGGCAGCCAGCTCACGACCGCGGTAGGCGCCCTCACCCTGGCGCGGGCCGACCGGGTGCTGGCCGCCCTCGACCTGGCGGCGGCCCTGTCCTTCCAGGCGCTGTGTGGCATCGAGTCGGCGTACGACGCCCGCCTTCTCGCGCTGCGCCCGCACCCGGGCGCGGAGCGCACGGGCGCCCGCCTGCGTGCCCTGCTGCGGGGCAGCGAGCTGACGACCGTGGCGGGCGAGGTGCGCGTGCAGGACGCGTACTCGCTGCGCGCCGCTCCCCAGGTGCACGGCAGCGCGCGCGACGCCCTCGCCTTCGCGGCCGGCGTCCTGCAGGTAGAGATGAACGCCGCGACCGACAACCCGCTCGCCGTGGGCCTCGGCGGCGGGGGCGCGGCCATCCTCTCGGGCGCGAACTTCCACGGCGCGCCCATCGCCCTCGCCCTCGACGTCGTGCCGATCGCCGCAGGGCAGGCCGCGGGCATCTCGGAGCGGCGCATCGAGCGCCTGGTGAACCCCGCCCTCAGCGGCGGCCTGCCGCCCTTCCTCACGCCGCGGCCCGGGCTGCACAGCGGCATGATGGTGGCCCAGTACACCGCGGCCGCCCTCACGAGCGCGATCAAGGTGCTCGCCCATCCGGCCAGCGTCGACACCATCCCCACGTCGGCCGGCCAGGAGGACGACGTGAGCATGGGCCCGGTGGCGGCGCTCAAGGCGGACGAGGCGGTGGACCACCTGGCCCACGTCGCCGCCATCGAGTGCCTGACCGCGGCGCAGGCCCTCGAGTTCCGCGGCCCCGAGCGGCTCTCGCCCGCCACCGCGGCCGCCTACCGTGCCCTGCGCCAGCGGGTGCCGGCGCTCGCCGGCGACCGGCCGCTCGGGCCGGACATCGACGCCGTCCGCGCTCTCGTGGACGACGCCACCCTGGTGGCCCTGGCCGAGGCCGCCGCCGGCGAGCGGCTGCGCGAGTTCGCGCTCGAGTGAGCGCCCCTCCCGGCCGCGCGGGCGCCTACGGGGTGGCCGCCCCGTGCCGCGTGGCGGACGGTGGCCGTGTCGCACGCCATCGCCCGTAGGCGCTCCAGTCGCCGCCCGCGCCCACGGCTGCACCGCATGCTGGCCACCAGCACGGGGGCGTCAGCCCGGCTGCGCGTCCAGCGAGAAGGCGCCCGGCAAGAGCGCGGCGAGCGTGCACGCCTCCTCCTGCCCCTCTGTGAGGAAGTACACGGGCGCCGAGCCGTCCATGAACTCCGCGAGGACCTGCCGGCAGGCGCCGCACGGCACGGAGCTGCCCCGCTCGCTCGCCGTGGCGCAGGCGGTCAGCCGGCGCTCACCGGCGGCGACGGCCTGGACCACGGCGGAGCGCTCGGCACAAATCGTGAGCCCGTACGAGGCGTTCTCGACGTTGACGCCGCTATACACGCGGCCGCTCTCGCCGCGCACGGCGGCGCCCACGTGGAAGCGGGAATACGGTGCATACGCGCGCGCAAGACCCTCCCATGCGCGAGCGCGCAACTCAGGCTCGCCTGGGATGGCCGCCTGTTCGTCGCCGCTAGAGGCCACCGCGCAGCCCGGTCACGCCCGCGGAGGCCCCGCCGCCCTCGGCCGCCACGACGAAGTCGGCCGTGGCCTGGTCCGTGATCAGGGCGTTCAGGAGGCCGGTGCGCAGCGCCCCGAGCACCGCGGGTCCCTTGCCCGGCCCGCCGGCCACGGCCACGACCATGGGGATGTCCGAGAGGGCCTGCCAGTCCGCGCCCACCGTGCGCTCACCGATCGGCCCCTCGACCCGCGCTCCCTGGACGTTGAAGTGCTGACCCAGCACGTCCCCGACGGCGCCCTGGCGACGCAGTGTCTCCGCCTCCGGCTCCGACACGAAGCGGAAGCTCGGCTGCGTATACTCCTTGGCCAGGCTGCCGATGCCCACGAACGCCACGTCGGCGCGAGCACACTCGGCCAGGGTGCGCCGGATCTGGCCGTCAGCCAGGAAGGCGCTGCG
>JAKASY010000498.1:2174-3171 GCA_021817625.1 Bacillota bacterium
GATGGCCGGCGCGTTCATGTACACGGCGGGCACTGCGCACCGCTCGCTCAGACGCAGCGTGGCGCGCACGCTGGCGCTCCACGGGCCGTCGGGGGCACCGATCATCTCCACCAGCCGCACGTGCCGAAAGCCTCCCACCGGCGGGTCCACGTAGCGGGCGACCGCGCCCAGCGTGTGGCCCCAGCCCATGCCGACCGTGTACGGCCCGCGCCGGCGCCGCCGGCTCTGCTGGGCGAGCATGGTGTGCAGGTACGTGGCTGCGGCCCGCGCCAGGCCCTCGCGGCTGCCGCCCGGGTTGTCGTCCGGGGCGACCACGATCGCCTCCTGCAGGCCGAAGCGGCTGGCCAGCTCGGACTCCCGCCGGATGTCCGCGAGCCGGTCGCCGTGCACGCGGATCTCCACGATGCCCGTCTGGCGGGCCCGCTGCAGCATGCGCACGACCGTGGCGCGGGAGACGTGCATGCGCTCGGCGATCGCCTCCTGCGTCCAGCCGTCCACGTAGTACCACCACGCCGCCCTCGTCAGCGTGTCCATCGACCGGTCCGCCCTCTCCACGCGCCCGCCCTCCCCGCATGCCGCGCCGTCACCGCCGAGTCGTCAACGTGACCAAGGTACGCCGTCGCGCACGTTCGGTCAATGCTTGCATAACCGTTCACCGCGGCGCGACGCCTCTGGCGCGGCGCGACAGGAGCGGGTGGAGGGCGGGCCGAAGAACGACCGTCAGCGCCACGACGCAACCCTTCGAACGGGAGGCCAGCCATGCGTCCCTTTGCCGCCCGCGACCTGCTCGCCCTGCGCACCTTCGGGCAGGCGGCCATCGCTCCCGACGGCCGCTGGGCCGCTCTCGTGGAGCGCGCCATCGATCCCGAACGGGACCGCAACACCACCCGCCTCATGCGCTGGGCCCTCGACGCGCCGGAGCGCCCGCCCATAAGCCTCACGCGCGGCCCGGACGACGACCGGCCGGCCTTCTCGCCCGACGGCGCGAGCCTCGCCT
>JAKASY010000499.1 GCA_021817625.1 Bacillota bacterium
CGGCGACGAAGCACCGCAGGAGGCGGATGAACTCCACATACTCCTGCTCCAGGAGGTGGTCGTCCACGGCCTGGCCGACCGCCTCCTCCAGAAGGGCCACGTAGCCGCGCAGGCGGAACGTGATGACGCCATCCAGGACGAGCGCACCCTCGGCGCAAAGCGCCTCGGCCAGGACCGGGGCGATCCGGCCCGCCCTGGCGGCCTGCGCGGCCCGTGGGGAGGCCTCCGTCGCCCCGAGGTGGCGGGCGGCGCGAGCGAGCACGCTGCGGCGCGCGGCGGCGTCTACCGGGCCATAGCGATGGCGGAGCACGCGAGCCAGAAGGTCGGGCTCGAACACCGAGACCACGCAGGAGGCAATCGCCGACGCGGTGCTCTGAAGAAGCTGCACCCGGCCCCGTCGAGGAGGCTCGGCACACGCAATCTCCACCACGTCGAAATGCGCGCGTTTGGACGTCGTTACACGAACTTCCGGCGCAAGTGTTGCGAGGTTGGCGGAAATATGTCCCGACAAGTCGTCAACGTGGGACGTGGTTGCGATGGCTGCGAGTTCCATAGGCCCACCACCCCCGCTCTCGCGCTAGTATATGGCGCGACACGTCAGGAATACTGGCGGACCGGAGGAACGACGGCCAGGGCATGGCTGCGCAGGGCGTCTTATTGAATCGCATGGCCGACACGGCGCACACAGCAGCGAGCGACCGCCTCCCAACTGGAAGGCGGTCGCGCAAACCGCTGCCCGCGGGCAGCCAAAGCGTGGTGGGCGATACAGGATTCGAACCTGTGACCTCAGCCATGTCAAGGCTGCGCTCTAACCAACTGAGCTAACCGCCCTGGAATTTCTGGAGGCGACGCCCGGATTCGAACCGGGGATAAAGGATTTGCAGTCCTCTGCCTTACCACTTGGCTACGTCGCCATATGGAGCGGAAGACGGGATTCGAACCCGCGACCTTCGCCTTGGCAAGGCGACGCTCTACCCCTGAGCCACTTCCGCGCAACGCGTAGTCTATCAAAGGCTTCGCGACAGCGTCAAGGCGAGCGCGGCCACTGTCAGGCGTGGCGCGGGGCGGGCGCGGCTGCGCCGTCCGCAGCGGTCGCCGGCCGCACCGAGGCGGCCCGTACGGCCAGGTACAGGGCGAGCGAGCCCACGACCTCGGCGGCGAAGAACAGGATCGGCGCCGACGGCCCATTGAGCGCGGAGAGCGTGTCCGCCAGGCTGAACACGATGCCGCCCGCGATGATCCCCCAGTTGAATGCGAGGCGCGTCTTCCACCAGGACCAGGCGGCGCCCAGCACGAGCGCGGCGCCGCCGAGCGGCCCGAGCAGGCCGAAGCCCCACGCGACCTGCGGCGACGGCATGATCGTGATCACCTGCGCGGCGGCCTTGAGCACGCTGTAGCGCGCGAGGTGGTCGACCGGGCCGAGCGCCCCCCACAGGGTCACGAGGCCAAGCAGCACGATGAGGCCGGCGAAGTACGGGGCCAGCCGGCGGTAGAGGAGGAACACGGTGCCGGCGCCCATGAGGCCGGGCACCACGGCGGCCAGCACGATGTAGGCGCGGAAGCCGCCCACGGCCCAGGCCCCGCTGGCGAAGGCGATGGTCTGCAGGAGCACCGCGATGGCCGCGGCGAGGAACGAGACCGACCACCACAGCTGGTACGTGCGACGGCGCTCCGCGTACTGGCGCGCGAGCGACGCGCACAGGACGGCCGACACCAGGCAGGTGACGAGCGCCGACCAGCCTGCGAACGACAATCCGAACACCTCCCGATCGACGTCGCGTCGCTACGGTTCTACAACTCCGGGCCGCGCGGCGCAAGTCAGCCGTCCGGCGTTCGTTTGGGCGGGCCGAGCCAGCGCGTCAGGATGTCGGCCAGGTGGTCGGCCGCGTGGGCGAGGCGCCCGTTGTCGTTCACGACCGTGAAGTCGCTCTGGCCGGCCTGGGCAAGCTCCATCTCGACGCGCCCGAGGCGCACCTCGACGTCGTCGCGGCCAGAGTCGCCGCGCGCCAAAAGCCGCTCCCGAAGCTCGGCCACCGACGACGGGCGCACGAAGATCGCGGTGCTATCCACGGGGAAGGCGGCGCGCACGCGCGTGCCGCCGAACACGTCAACGGACGTGATGCCCATCACGCCGCGATCGATCGCCTGGGCCAGTCGCAGGCGCGACGTCCCGTACCAGTTGCCGTGGATCTCCTGCCACTCGAGCAGGCTACCGTCGCGCACCATACGCTCGAACGTCTCCAGGTCGACGAAGTCGTACTCGCGTCCGTTCACCTCGTGCGGTCTAGGAGCGCGCGTCGTTACCGTGGGAAGGAAGCGCAGGGCCGGGAAGCGGCCGCACATCTCCTGGATGAGGGTGGTCTTGCCACTGCCGCTCGGTCCGATGAGCAAGAAGAGGTGTCCCCGATCCGCCACAAGCCGTCCCCTTCCGTGGCTGGGCGCAAGCCGCCTACCGGCGCCTCGCTCGATCGCGTCGCATAGAGCGTACATCTGCGAAGCCGGAGGCGGAAGGCGGCGCGGGCGGGTCGAGCGCGCGGCCGCGCGTCGTCAGGTGCGGCTCGGAGCCGAGGGCGCCGACGACCGGCTCTGGGGCAGGCCGCCACCCAAGAGCTCGGAGACCGTCACGGCGCGGTAGCCGAGGTCGCGCAGCTGGGGCAGGAGGATGCCGAGCGCGCGGGCGGCGGTGGGTCCCTGGTGGAGGCGCACGATCGCGCCCTGACGCAGGCCGCGCAGGATGCGGGCGGCCACGGCGGCCGCGTCGATGCCGCTCTGGTCGCGGCCGTCGATGTCCCAGAGCACGAGGCGCTCGCCGTTCACCGAGGCGGCGCGCACCAGGGCCTGGCCGGGGCCGCCGTCGATCGGCCGGAAGATCAGGGCCTTGACGCCGGTCACCGCCTCCAGGCGGACGCTCGCGGCCCAGACTTCGCGCTGGATCTGGGCGCTGTCGCCGGTCATGCGGCCCCGCCGGTACGGTGCCGCCCCCACCTCGTACCCCTCGGCCACCATCGTGCGCACGAGGGCGCTGTGTCGCTGCAGGCCGACGCCCGTCGGAAAGAAGGTCGCGCTCGCCCCGTAGGCTCGCAGAAGGCGCAGGATGATCGGCGTCCACACGGGATCGGGGCCGCCGTCGAAGGTCAGGGCGACCACATGCCGCCCGGCTAC
>JAKASY010000500.1 GCA_021817625.1 Bacillota bacterium
CGCGGCGGTCGGGTGCTGGCGGCGGAGCGCCCGGCCGGGCTGCTCGGCGGCCTGTGGGGCCTGCCGATGGTCGAGCGCGCGGCCGAGGGCGCGCCCGCGGCTGACGGCCAGGCGTTGCGCGCGGCGCTCATCGGGGCTCTGGCGCGGGACTGGGGTGCGCCGCCTGGCCTCGAGGCGAACGGTCTTTGGCCGGGCGAGGGCTTTGCGTGGGGGTTCACGCACCGCCTGTGGCGGGTTCGGGTCTACGCGCTCGCCGTGGAGCAGCCGTTCGCACCTGCCCAGGGTGCGTGGCTGGGGCCGCAGGCCCTTGCCTCCGCCGGCTTCGGCGGCCCGTTCCGGGCCGCCCTCTCAGCGGCCGGGGCGGCAGGGGTGGTGCCTAGCCGCCGTAGTGCCAGCCCAGCTGGGCCAGGGTGAGCGCCTCCCCGGGAGCCGGCAGCGCGGCGCCCACCACCTCACCGACGAAGAGCGTGTGATCGCCCGTGACGTGGACGCCCACGATCCGGCACTCGAACGCCGCGGCCGCCTCGTCGAGGACAGGGGCGCCGGTCGCGCTCCCCTCGCGGAAGGGGACGTCGCCGAGCTTGTTTCCCGCCCGCCGCTGCGGCCTCACGAAGCGCTCCACGAGGTCCTCGCGCCCGGTCGGCACCACGTTCACGCTGAACACGCCGCCGCGGTGCAGGAGCTCGGCCGTGTGGGCGTCGTTCTCGACGGCCACGGCCACCAGGCACGGGTTGAAGGAGACCTGGGTCACCCAGTTCGCCGTCATGCCGTTGAGCTCGTCGCCGGCGCGCGAGCCGACGACCACGAGGCCGTACGTAAGGGCCCGCAGGGCGGTCTCCTTGACCTTCGCGTCGTAGGCGGGCCTCGGCGCGTCGGCCGTGACCGCCGCGGCCGCCCGGTCCAGCGCCTCGGCCATCGCCACGTCGGCGTCGGTCACGCCGCCCGCATCGTGCGTCACGAGGACCACTTCGACCCGGTCGTAGTGGACGCCCAGGTCCGGGTGGTGGCCGGCCGCCTCGGCCAGGGCCGCGGCGCGGTCCATGAAGTCGACGACCTGAGGATAGGCGCCCGGGAAGCGGATCTCGCGCCGCAGCGCGCTTTCGTCCACCTGCCAGGCCGGAAGGCCGGCGCGCGCGCGGCTCAGGGCCTCTTCGCTCAGCTTGTCCACCACCAAGCCCCCTTCGGGTGTGCCTTCTCGCACGGGCACGCGGCGCCGACCGCGCGACGGGCGGGCGTCGCTGCCCGTACCGTAGCACACGCCGCGCCCGGGAGCGGCGACCGACGTGGGAGTCGCCGGCGCGGTCGGCCTCAAGGCTGGGCGGGCCGGCGCCCGTCGCGCGCGGTGGGCCAGGGCACGCGCTCCGGCTGGGCGGGCGCGCCGAACAGGCCGTCCGCGATCCGCCCCGAGGCCGCGGCGAAGGCCGCCACGACGGGCAGGAGCGAGAGCGACGCCAGGATGTTGAAGAGAATGTGGGCCTTGGCGAGGGCCTGGGCGGCGTCGCGCGCGAGGACGCCGCTCGCGCGCACGAACAGGTCGAACAGCGGCACCACCCACAGAAGGCCGGCGATGTTCACGAGGGCGTTCGCCACGGCCAGGCGCCGGGCCAGGCGGGTTCCCGGCAGGGCGGCCAAGAGGGCGAGCGTGCCCGAGCCCACGTTGGCGCCGGCGATCACCGCCGCCGCCGTGGACAGAGGCAGCAAGCCGCGGCGGGCGAGCGCGAGGAGGAGGCCGTTGGCGATGCCGTTCGACTGCACGAGGGCGGTGACGACGCAGCCGAACAGCCCGGCGCCAATGGGCGAGTGGGAGAGGCGCAGGAGAAGCGCGCTCATGAGCGGGTTTGCGGCGAGCGGGCGCACCGCAGCCGACACCATGGCGATGCCGCCGTAGAGCACGCCGAAGCCGGTGAGCGCCTGGCCCGCGCTCCGCCAGCGGCGGGCGCGGGCGCCATAGGCGAGCGCGAGGCCCGCGCCCACGATCGGGACGGCCAGGTCGTAGAGGCGCAGGGCGAGGAACTGCACCGACAGGGCCGCGCCCACGTTGCCCCCGAGGATCACGGCCACGGCCGGCGCGTAGCCCACAAGGCGAGCGTCGACCAGCTCCATGAGCACGACCGTCACGAGGCTCGAGGACTGGAGGGCGAGGGTGAGGACGAGGCCGGTCGCCGCCGCGCCCAGGGGACGGTGCGTGGCGCCGGCCAGCGCGCGACGCACGCCAGCGCTGGTTATGCCGGCCACGCCGCGCCGCATCACGACTAGGCCGAGGAAGAACACGGCCATCCCCAGCCCGAACCAGGCGGCCCCGGCGGCGACCGCGCCCATCTCTCCGCCTCCACCGCCTCCGGCTGGCGCCCCGTCCCAAGAGAGGTACGCGCCGTGGCCCGCCGCCATGAGCCCCGCGCGCCGAAGGGGCGCCAGGGGCCCCGGGAAGCCCCCGAGGACTCGTGTTGCTCGCCTCCGCCCCCTCGGGTAGACTGGGCTGGAATCTCTTCGGCCTGGGGCGGACCTCGCCCGGCGAGGCGTCGAGCGGGGGCGGGCGCCGTACGCGGCCCGCTGGTTCCGCAAGCGCAAGCTCGCGTCACGCGCGCGGGCGAAGGAGGCGTGGCATGGCCCGAGCGCTACCGGATCGCGCCAGAGAGTTCGCCATGGCCCAGGTCCTCGCTCCCGACGGCAAGGTGGTGTCCGAGCCGCCGCGGCTGCCGGACGCGGCCCTGCGCGCCCTCTATCGCAAGATGGTGGTCGGGCGCGTGTTCGACCAGCGCATGCTGAACCTGCAGCGCCAGGGCAGGATCGGCACCTACGCGCCGGTGAGCGGCCAGGAGGCTGCGCAGGTGGGCGCCGCGAGCGCGCTCCGCCCGGACGAGTGGCTGTTTCCGACCTATCGCGACTACGCCGCCATGTACTGCCACGGCATGCCCCTGAGCCGCCTGGTCGCGTTCCCGATGGGCCACCCCACCGGCTGCGTGGCGCCGCCGGACGTGCCCATCTACGCGGTCTCCATCTCCATCGCCTCCCACCTGCCGCACGCGGTCGGCGCCGCGTGGGCGTCGCGGCTCATGGACGAGTCGAAGGCCTTTTTGGCCACCCACGGCGACGGCGCCACCTCCGAGGGCGACTTCCACGAGGCGATGAATCTCGCCGGCGTCTTCCAGGCGCCGGT
>JAKASY010000501.1 GCA_021817625.1 Bacillota bacterium
CAGTCGGGCGCCACCCCCTGCGTGTTCTTCTGGCGGTTGTACGTGTTCGGGCCCTTGCCGCCGGACGACGCCGCGCACGCCGCGCCCGTCTCCCGCTCCAGCGTCTGAAGGCTCTGCGTCAGGCTCTCCAGGCTTGCAGACAGGGTGGTCACTTCGGCCGAGAGGCTGGCCAGCCGATCGTACAGCGTCGACGGCGCGCAGTCGGGCGCTACCCCCTGCGTGTTCTTCTGGCGGTTGTACGTGTTCGGGCCCTTGCCGCCGGACGACGCCGCGCACGCCGCGCCCGTCTCCCGCTCCAGCGTCTGAAGGCTCTGCGTCAGGCTCTCCAGGCTTGTGGCAACCTGCGTGATCTGCCGCTCAAGAGTGGCGATGTCGACGGGTGCCCTGGCGGCCCGCCTCATGCCATGCGTCGGGCTCGCCCCGGCGGCGGAAGCGAGCGATCCTTGGACGGCTGTGATACCGAGAGCCAGCGACGCCGTAGCCGCCAGCGCGCCGGCCATGCCCACCACTCGCCGCACCTGCAGGTTCAGACCGACCACTCCTTTGCCATCCGAGGGCCGTGGGGCGGCTTGACGTTTCGATCGCGCTGCCGTTTCCTCCTTGCCCAGGCCGCGCGGCGCAGCTTCGATCCGCCACGCCGATCGGCCCGGACCGGGTCAAGCGGCGGCGCCTGGACGCCGACCGGTTTGCACCAGCCCACACCGTCCCGCACGGCTGGCGCGAGCGCTCGTTGCGGGCCCGAACAGCCGTGCCTTCGCGCTGGGCGTCATCGGGAGCCACGGCACCTAGCGCCATCTCACGGCAGGGCGGACCGGGCCGGACGGGCAATCCGGCCGACCGGCGTCACGGGCGGCGGACGGACGGTTGTGCCCTCTCGCGCGAGGGTGCGAGCGCCGGGGCAGCGGGCGCCCGAGGGTCCGCCGCCTGCCAGCGACGCGCGCGGCCTCGCACGCCACGGCTCGTCGCGCGCTCGCGGAGGGGGTCTGTAAGCGCCGCCGGCCGATCGGGCGGTGGGCACGCTCTCGCCCAGAGCGCGCACCTCCCGGCGGCTGCGCTGACGGCGAGCTGCGAGCCGCCGGCGTCGCCCCACGCCCGGCGCCGCACAGCGCGCGCCGCGGGCCGCGGTGCGGCGGCCTGGGTCGCCCGGCGGGGCGCCGCCTGGCGTCCCGCAACGCCCACCCCGCGATCCTCAGCCCCGCGCCGGGCCGGTAGTGGACCGGTAGGGTGCCGCCTCCGCCAGCGCCCCCGCCTGCTCCATGCCCACCGCGCGCGCGCGCGTGAGCCACCGCTTGCCGGCCCGCAGCGCGTGCTCGCTCAGGTCCGCCCGCTCCAGCCAGGCTTCGCCCTCGGCCAGCGCCTGTGGTATGGCGCGTCGCAGGCGGGCCGCGCTCGGTCGACCCCCTGCCGCCGCGTAGCCGGACAGGAAGGCCGGAAAGGCGAGCGTGCTCCCCGCCCCGGCCCACGGCGCCATGCCCACCAGCACCCGCCCGAGGTCGCGCTCCACCGGGCCGCGGTGCACCCGGTCGAAGTCCACGAAGCCGACACGCGCGCCCTCGCCGTGCCCGAGCCAAAGGACGTTGCCCTGGCTCGGGTCGCCATGCAAGACCTGGTCGTGGCTTCGCCCGTGGCGTGGGATGTCGGCCGGTCCGAGCCCGGCCGAGCCCGGCCCCGCGAGGTCGGGCGGCAGGCTGCGGAGGGCCTCGTGCAGGCGCGCCAGCGACGCACCGAGGACGCGCGCCTCCTCCGCGCCCAGGCCGAGCCACGTGCGCCGCGGCCGCCCCGCGACCCAGCGCATGACGGCCCACACCTCGCCGGCGCCGTCGCGCCAGAACGCCTGGCCATCGTCGGTGGGCATGGGCCGGGGGGCGCCCACGCCGGCGCGCCAGGCGGCGCCGGCGGCGGCAAGCGCCAGCGTCGCCCGAGCTACCGCGTCGGGCCCAGTCCCGTAGCGGCGCAGAACGAACCGGCCGCCAGGCCCGACCACCCGCCAGGGTGCGCTCTCCGTGCCGCCCGGCAGCGCGGCTAGGCCCGGCGCGTCGGTGCCGACCGCCATGCGCCACACAGCCGCTACGACGCGGCGGGGAGCGTCGGAGCGCTCAGGCATGGGTGGGTTCGCGCGACGGCCTCGCCAGCACGACGCGCGCCGGTGGCCTCGCCTGCCCCTTGTCCACGCGCAGCACGACCGCCTCGCCGCGCGGCAGGTAGCGCAGGGCCCGCATGAGGGCCTCCTCGCCGCGGCTGCCGCCCGCGGCGAGGCGAGCGACGGCCGCGCCGTCCTCGGCGCCGACGCCGCCCAGGACCACGCGCGAGCGGGCGTTGGCCTCCGCCGCCGCGCGCAGCGCCGGCGGCAGCTGCGCCAGGTGCTGGTGGGCGAGGACCGCGCCGACGCGCCTTGAGCGCGCCGTCTCGAGGAATTCGCCGAAGCCGGCGGGCGCGAAGGTGCCGAACTCGTCGATGTAGAGGAAGTGCGCCGGCGAGCCCTCGGGCCGGGCCAGGGCCAGGCGCTGCAGGGCGGACAGGAGCAGCGCCCCCGCCAAGGGAGAGGCGGCGCCGAGGCGTCCCACGGGCAGGTCGCACAGGAGGACGCCGCTCTCGGCCATGTGCGCCTCGAGGTCGACGGTCGCCGGCGGGCGAAACATCTCCTCAAGGTCGGGCTGGCCAAGGAGGGCGAGCAGCGCGTTCACGACCCCGGCCGTGTACTCCGCCCTCAGGCGCGCGGGCCAGGTCGCGAACACGTCGCGGAAGTAGCGGCGCACCGCCTCGTCCTGGACGCGCACCAGCACCTCCAGGCGGCGGTCGTCGTCCTGGAGGAAGCGGGCCAGGTCGTCGAGGCCGCTGCCCGGGTGGACCTCGACCAAGGCGCGGGCGGAGAAGCGCAGCAGGTTCTGGCCGAGCGGCCGGTAGAAGGGGTGGTCGCCCGGGAACGCCCGGTCAAAGGCGTACACCACGGTCTCCGCCGCCTCGGCGGGGCTGCCGGCGAGCGGATTCACCCGGCCCGAGCGCGGATCACCGGGACGGAGCACGGTGAACGGCCGTCCCAGGCGCTCGCACTGGCGTTCGGCCAGAAGAGCTAGGTCGCCCTTGGGGTCGAGCACGGTGATGCCCACGGAGCGCGCGAGGTCCTGGCGGATCATGGGCAGAAGAGATCGGA
>JAKASY010000502.1 GCA_021817625.1 Bacillota bacterium
ATTCGGCGCGGTGGGCGTCGGGGACGCTCGAGCGCACCTCTGCGATGCGCTCCTCCACGTCGTCGGCGTTGCGTCCCTCCAGGGCGCTGCGCTTCGCGCGCACCAGCGCGTCCGGCATCTCGAGCGCGGTGGGCTCGGAGATGTCGAAGCCGTCGAGGAGGCGGTTGCCGACGAGGTCGAGGTAGGCGTTCACGGCCGCGCCCACGTCGCCCGCAGCCGACCGCAGGCGGTCGAGGGCCAAGGCGGCCTCGTCGTCGGACTCGAGGAGCGCGCGCGCGGCCGCATCGCGGCGCAGAACGCTGACGAGGCGCTCGAACTCCTCCGAGCTTCCGGCGGAGACCGGCGCCGAGCCACGCGTGAGCGCGAGCAGCTGGGCGGGGGAGCGCCCGGTCCACTCGGCCGCGTGCAGCACGAAGTCGCCGGTCGGCAGCACGGCGGCCGCCGTGAAGCGCATGTGCTGGAAGACCATCGCCGCATGGTGGTCGCGGCAGCGCACGAGGTACGCGGCGAGCTCGTCGTCGGACAGGCTGTCCGGCTCGACGGCCTGGACCGCTCGGTGGGCGGCGATCGATGCGGGCTTGCGGTTCTCGTCCCAGTCGCGCAGCTGCTCGCGCCAGAGCTTCCCCCCGAGGACCTCCTCGGCGCGGGCCAGGCGTCCGGGGACCTCCTCGTCGGCGAGCGGCTGCATCTGGTTGTACGCGAAGCCGTTCACGTACACGGTCTTCAGCCCACTGGTGAGCATCCCGTAGAACCGGGCGAAGTCCGAGGTGGCGGCCGCGAACGGCTCGGGGTGGGTCTCGGCGAAGTACCGCGTCACCGGGCGCGGGAAGTGGACGGGGTCAAGGAGCCAGGTTCCTGGACCGGGGGCAGCGAAATCAGCGACAGGTCCGATATCTGAACCGGCCATCGGCAGTCCTTTCACCGCAGCGCGCACGGGGTGCGGCTGATTATCGACGTGCGGTCGCCCGACTGCAAGGAGTTTCCCCACCCCAGCAAGGCGCGACCCTCGGCCGCAAAATGCCAGCACACCGGCCCGATCCCGAAGCGCGCGACAAGACCAGCCAAGCATGGATGATCTGAGCTTTTTCGCGCGATCGGTGCCTGAACCCTGCGGCGAAGATGCGTCACAGCGCCGCCGCGCACGGGGTACCGAGAAAGTGCGCACCGGCACCTCGCGACCACGGGGCGTGGCCGCGACGAGCCGGTAGCCCGCCGCGGCGACCTCGGCGCCGCGAGTGGCGCGGCGGCGCCGGGCCAGGTGGCGGGCGAGAGTCGCGTCAGGCTCCGCGGCGCGCGGCCTCGGTCGCGTGGCGGCGCGCTCCGGTAGTGTGGCGGCCGCGTCCCTCGGGCGAAAGGGGCGGTCGACGAGGCTTGGGGGCCCGATGAGCGCGGCGGGGGAGACGGTCCGACCCGAAGCGATGCGCGCGCTCTATGCGCGCGGCGGCGCCTCGGTGGCCTTCGTCGGCGCCGACGACGGCGTGACGCTGACCTACGAGCAGCTCGGAGGTCACGTCGAGCTCCTCGCCCGGCGACTGGCCGCGGCCGGCATCAGCAGGGGCGATCGCGTCGCCCTCGCCCTCGGCAATGGCGTGGACCTGGTCGAGCTCCTTCTCGCCATCACCGCGCTCGGCGCGGCGGCGGCGCCGCTCAATCCCGCCTACACGGCCGAGGAATTCAGCTTCTACCTCGGCGACGTCGGACCCAAGCTCCTTCTCCTTCCCGAGACCCAGCCCGCGGCGCGCCGTGCCGCCGCGGCCGGCGGCGTCCCGGTGGCGACCGTGGGCGGCGAGGTCGGCGCCCCGCCCGCGCTGCACGTCGAGGGCCGCGCCCTCGTGGCGGAGGCGTCCTTTTCGCCCGGGGAGCCCGACGACGTGGCGATCGTGCTGCACACGAGCGGCACGACGAGCCGACCGAAGCAGGTGCCGCTGCGCCAGGCCAACCTCATGGCCTCGGTCCGCACGATCGCCGCGCACTACGCGCTCGGCCCGGCGGATGTCTCGTTCTGCGTGATGCCGCTGTTCCATGTGCACGGGCTGGTCGCCTCGACCTTCTCGGCGCTCGGCTCGGGCGGTTGCGTCGTCGTGCCACGGCGCTTCACCCCGCAGCGCTTCTGGCCCCAGGCGCGCGCGCACGGGGCGACTTGGCTCTCGGCGGGGCCGACGGTGCACCAGATGATCCTCGACAAGCTCGACGATGAGGGCGCACCCGCCTCCCTGCGCTTCGTGCGCTCGTGCAGCTCCGCGCTCGCCCCGGCTCTGCTCGAGCGCTGCGAGGAGATCTACAAGGTCCCCATGCTCGAGGCCTACGGCATGACCGAGGCGAGCCACCAGATGGCGTCGAATCCCCTGCCGCCCGCCGCGCGCAAGGCCGGATCGGTCGGCATCCCGACCGGGCTCGAGATCGGGGTCGTCGACGCCGACCGGCGCTTCCTGGCGCCGGGCGAGGCGGGCGAGGTCGTGATCAAGGGTCCTTCGGTGACGAGCGGCTACATCGGCAACGACGCGGCGAACGCCGAGTCCTTCTTCGACGGATGGTTCCGCACCGGCGACCGGGGTGTCATGCGCGATGGCTATCTCTACCTCGAGGGCCGCCTTAAGGAGATGATCCTGCGCGGCGGAGAGAACATCTCGCCGGCCGAGATCGAGGAGGTGCTGCTCCGCCATCCGGCCGTCGCCGACGCGGTCTGCTTCGGCGTCCCCGACGCCACCTACGGCGAAACCGTCGCGGCGGCGGTCCGGCTCTGTGCGCCCGCCGACGAGCGGACGCTCATCGGGCACTGCCGGGCTTCGCTCACGAGCGTCAAGGTCCCGAAGACCATCTACATCCTCGACGAGATCCCCCGCACCGCAACGGGCAAGGTGCAGCGGCGCCGGGTCGCGTCCTTCATCCTCGAGGGCAAGTAGGCGTGCGCGTCGTCGTCGTCGGCGCCGGAGCGATCGGCGCCTACGTCGGTGCCGCGCTCGCGCGCGGCGGGACCGACGTGACGCTGATCGCGCGCGGCGCGCACCTGCGCGCGCTTCAGGAGCACGGCGTCCACGTCGTCGGCGAGCGGGAGGAGTTCGTCGCCCACCCGAGCGCGACCGACGACCTCGCAGCGCTCGCCGCAGCGGACGTGGCGTTCATCGCCCTGAAGGCGAACTCGCTGAGC
>JAKASY010000503.1:0-763 GCA_021817625.1 Bacillota bacterium
GCCGCGCCCCACGCCGGTCGCGCCGGTCATCGAGCCGCGATTCGTCGTCTCGGCCGACCTTAGCGGCGCGCGCCAGGTGGCCACAGGCTTCTTCAGCGTGCCCATGGTGCCCCTCGACCAGATGGACGCCGGCGTATGGCTCGTGCTGGGCAGCGCGAAGCCGCGTGGGTACCAGATTCCAGACCCTGCGTTTGTCGCCATGCTCGCTGGCGAGGCCGTCTCCCGCACCCTTCAGGTGGTCGTGTCGCTGCCCGAGGACGGCAACTACGCGATCCGCTGGCGGCCGCACGCCGGCCCCGGTCGGTTCGCCCTGCCCGAGGTGGTGCGGGAGGAGGCGGAGTCGCCGCGGCAGCCGCCGCCACACCGCTGACCTCCGCCGGTGTGCGCGCCGACGGCCCGCTCCCCCGCCGGTCGCGCGCGCGCCGCCGCGAGCGCCCGGGCGGCCCCGAACAGCCTGCCGGTGGGGCAGAGCGCGTCCATCGTGATCCTTGCGTGCAGCCAGATCTTCCGCGCCAAGCCGATCATGGCGCGCCACAGCTCTAGGGCGACCGCCACGGCGATGAGGCGCAGGCGCTGGGGAGACGGCGAGCGACGCCTTGAGTGCCCGCGAGACCGCGGGCGCTGCGAGGCGCGGCGTGTGCGCCGCCCGGGCCGCCGCCAGGTGGCGTGCTGGCCGGAGGCCCTCTGCTGCCCGACTGCACCTCTCTGCCGCCTCGGTGCGGCGGAGCGGCCTGGGCCGCCACCTTTCCGTGCTCAGAGCTCG
>JAKASY010000503.1:773-3134 GCA_021817625.1 Bacillota bacterium
CTTGGGCCCCCGGTGACGCGAAGACGAGAGAAGGCGGCGAGGCGGCCCGTCGCGAGAGTCGGTCCCTGCAACGCAGGCGTGCCTTGCCGTATCGCTGGCGCGCCCCTCGAGGTCTGTCCCGCGGCCGGCCGCTTGCCCCGACGCTCCGGCCGCCTCGGAACACCACGAACCGCGCGATCTCGGTCACGTTGATGAGCGCACACCCGCTCTCGGGCCTTGGCCGCCGAGGAGCGAACGATTCTGGCACACGGGTGCGAGCCGCTCGCGTCCGCCACCGTGGTCCCGTCCCGCCTGTCGCCTCATCGGCAGGTGGACCTCACCCGACAGTGCCGCCAAACGCGAGACTGGCGGCTAGCGCTCGTCGGCTGCGCCAGCGCCGCCCGCCTCCTCCGCCTCGGCCGCGAGGGCGTCCCAGCGCTCGTAGGCCGCCTCAAGCTCGGCGAGGAGCCGCTCGTACTCGCTGCGGCGCGCCGCCTGCTCAGGCGAGTACGGTGCGGCGAACAGGGCCTCGAGCGCGGCACGGGCCTCCTCCGCGCGGACGATCTCAGCCTCGACCGTCTCCAGGGCGCGCGCGCTCGCCGCCGCCGTGGGCCGACGTGGCCGCGCGTAGCGCGCGGGTGCGGCCGCAGCCGCGCCGGGGGCTCCGGGCCCGGAGAGGGCGTTCGCAGGCCCGGCGAGCAGGCGCTCGCGGTCGCGCGTGAGGCGGGGCGTCCCGCCCGGCTCCAGCACGAGCCAGCGCTCGGTGGTGGCGGCCAGGAAGGCGCGGTCGTGGCTCGCCACGATGATCGTGCCCTCGAACGCCTGAAGGGCCTCCTCGAGCGCCTCCTGGGCGTCGACGTCGAGGTGGTTGGTCGGCTCGTCGAGGAGGAGGACGTTGCTGCCACCGGCCGTGAGCGCCACGAGGCCGAGCCGGGTGCGCTCGCCGCCCGAGAGCGCCTCCACCGGCGTCGCCAGCTGGTCGGGCGCGAACAGGCCCTCGCCCAGGCGGCGGTGGGCCTCGAACCGGGTCATGCCCGACAGGCGCAGGATGGCGTCGAGCACGCTCTCGCCCGGCACGTCGACGTCCTGGCGGAGGACGCCGATGCGGGTGTCGTCCGACCACGCGACGCGGCCCGCGCGCGGCGCGAGGTCGCTGGCGAGCACCCGCAGGAGCGTGGACTTGCCCGAGCCGTTCGGCCCGACGACGCCCAGGCGTGCCCCCTGCTCGAGCACGAGGTCGAGATCGCGCCATAGCGTGCGCCCGCCGAACCCCATGGCCGCGGCTTCCACGACCAGGCCCCGCTGGCGGCGACCGGCCGCCGTGGCGAAGCGCAGGCGCAGGCGGCCGCGCCGGAGGGGCGGGCGCTCGACCGCGATGCGCTCGAGCTTGCGCTCGCGATCCCTGGCCTGGCGCGCGCGGGTGCCGGCCGACCACTTGCGCACGAACGCCGCGAGGCGCTCGCGCTCGACCTGGGCCTGCGCGTAGCGCGCGTCCATCTCGGCGCGCCGGCGCGCGAGCGCCGCGCGGTGGGCCTCGTAGCCGAGCGGCAGCGGCGTAAAGCCCTGCTCGTCGAGGCTCCAGGTGGCGGTGGCCAGGCGGCGCAGGAAGGCGCGGTCGTGCGACACGAACACGAGTGCGCCGCGGTAGCGCGCGAGCGTCTCCTCGAGCCAGTGGATGGCGCCGAGGTCCAGATGGTTGGTCGGCTCGTCGAGGAGCAGGAGATCGGGATCGACGAGGAGGATCGTGGCCAGGGCGAGGCGCACGCGCTGGCCGCCGGACAGGGCGGCCGGCGCCAGGGCGAAGCTGTCCGGTGACAGGCCGACGCCGGCGAGGTGCTCGCGCACCCGCGCCTCCCAGCCGTAGCCGCCGAGGTGCTCGAAGCGCTCGAGTGCTTCGCCGTATAGGTCAAGGAGCTCGGGCTCGTCGGCGAGGCGCGGCTCCAGCGCGCGCAGCCGCGCCTCGAGGCGGGGGATCTCGCCGGTGCCGGCGCGCAGGCCGACGTCCCACACGGTGGCGCCCTCCGGCAGGTCCGCTTCCTGCGCGAGGTAGCCTACGCGCGCCCCCTGGGCGCGCACGACCGCGCCCTGCGTGGCTGGCCGGACGCCAGCCGCCACCGCCAGGAGAGTGGACTTGCCGGCTCCGTTCGGGCCGACCAGGGCGACGCGGTCGCCCGCGTCGACGCTCGCGCCGACAGCGCCGAACAGGCGCCGCTTACCGATGTCGACGGCGACGTCGACCAGGCGCAGCACGGCCATGGCCCTCTCCCCTTGCGCTCTGCGGCCGGGGCCGCGGCTAGCCTCGATTTCCACGGTACTGGGTTCACCTAACACTAGCCTGGGCGAACTACGGGAAGCGTATGGTGAGTTGCATGTTCCGCAGCC
>JAKASY010000504.1 GCA_021817625.1 Bacillota bacterium
CCGCACGGGCCACGGGCGCCCGGCTCCTCATCGGCAAAGAGAAGCTCCGCCCACGCCTTGCGCAGATGCCAATGCACGTAGTACGCGAGCATGCACAGCAGCACATGCGCCCGCACCCGCCCCTCCGTCCAGTGCCGGATCGGCCGCAGCCGCCTGCTCCACCCGGCTTAGGGACTTGTACGCGAGCACCGCCTGCTCCGTCCCTCCCCTGAAAAGCCCGCCACCCCTGGGCCGGCGGGCTTAACGGTCACTTTGTGGCTGGAACTTCGGGCTAGGCGAGGGCCGCCCGTCGACATTGGACGGGCGGCCCGACCGCGCGTGGCGGGCGCTATTTGACCACTCGGATGACCACGTGGAAGGCCGGCAGCTTCTCACCGGGGTGGTCGGAGGCGTACGTGAGCTGCGGCATGCCGTACCAGTTCGGAACCGGCGCCCCGCCTTGGTACGGCGACGGGTAGAGATCAATGAAGTGATAGCCGGGGGCACCGGCGGCACGCAGGACGACCTGGACGTCGCCCTGGCTGTTGAAGCCGCAGCCGTAGCCGACGTACGCGTCATCGTAGTCGACAGCGTAGATGTTGTCGTACTGCGTCCAGCCGACGCCGGTGAGGTGCACGGTGAACGGCTGGCCCTGGCGCACCACCGCCGGCGTCACGCCCACGAGTCTCGGGAAGATCTGGAACTGGGAGTGGCCGACGACCTTGCCGTTGTCCACCAGGTCAATGACGTGGGGCGGGCCGCCCAAGGTAGACGGCACCTTGAGGGTGGCCGAGAAGGCGCCCTCGGCGCTCGTGCGCACGGTGCCGAGATCGAGGGCCGTGCTCGACCAGAGGCCGGACGTCACGCGGTTTCCCAGCTGGGTCTGCCACTCGATCGCGAGCGCAGAGCTCTTGGGCAGGCCGGAACCGGTGAGGGTGAGAGCGCCGCCCACGTAGCCGGCGCCGGGCGTCACGGTCAGGTGGTCGCCCACGGCCGGTGCCGTGTCGACCGGCACGGCCGCCGTCCGCGTCGTCGGCACGGCCTGGGTCACATCAACCTTCCAGTCGAACTGGGGGAACCAGGGATAGGGCGACTGCTGCTGGTTGAGATAGGGTCCCTCGACCGGGGAGTTGATGATCGAGATCTCATGCGCGCCCACACCCTCGGCGCGAACCTGGAAGGTCGCGGCGCCCTCGGTGGTCACGCCCGAGATGAAGCCCATGTAGTGGTCGTCGTACAGGATGCCGTACTCGGCATCATAGGCGTTGTAGCCGCCGCCGTAGCCGAGGCCCTGCACGTGGAGCGTGAAGAAGCCGCCGTCGGGCTCGGTCGTCGAGGAGATGCGGGCGGTCATCGTGACGGTGACGCTGCTCGAGGCCTCCGGCGTGCCCGAGGTGAGCGTGAGGCCGAAGTTGTGGACGCCGCCAAAGCCGGCGGGCACAACGAAGCTGCCCGCAGCGGTGCCGGAGGCCGTGCTCTTGAGCGTGCCCAGAATGGACTGGCCGAACGTGTACGTGTCGCCGATCAGGGTCTGGCCGTTGATCTTCCACGTACCCTGCGCGGTCTCCCACACAACGTCCAGCGTCTGGCTGGGCGGGAGGCCCTTCGCCGTCCAGCGGACCGTCTGGCCGATGGCCGCGTACGGCGTGAGTACGGTGATCTGGGCGCTGGCCGCGGCGGCGTGCCGTGCGGGTGCGACGGCGGCGGCGCCCGGTGCGGCGGCGGCCACTGCGCTCGCGCCGAGCGCGAGCGCGGCGATGGCGCCGACGGCACCCGTGCGCCGCTGGTGCGCGGTGTGCATCTGCATCCCCTCCTCACATCGTCGGTCCCGGGGTCGTCCGGGCCGCGAGCGGTCGGTGCCGCTGCGGACCGCGGCGGGCGCGCCGCGCCTCAGGGCGCCGCCGGCGTCGCGACGCCGCGCCAGCTGCCGGCGATGAGAGCGAGCACGCCGCCTGCGACCGCGGCGAGGCCAATGGACGTGACCACGAAGGCTGCCCCCGTCGGCGCGGATGCGCCGAACAGGTAGAGGAGGCCTCCGACGAACGCCACTGCGGCGCCCGCCGAAAGGGCGTAGTCGACCCGGCGCGCCGTCGCCTCGCCCAGGCCCAGAGGGCGGAGGGCGACGACCACGGTCAGCAGTGCCGGGAAGAGCAGCCACATGACGTCCTGCGTGAACCAGGTGAAGGCGCTGTAGGCGGCGGCGCGCGGCGCCGCCGCGGCGCCCATGCCGTACAGGCTCTCGTGGAGCTGCACGTACGACCCGAGGCCCGCCAGGGTGGCGAACAGGAGGGCCGTCACGAGCGCCGCCGCCCAGCGGTCGGACGCGCCGGGCAGGCGCTCGCGCGTCAGACCGGCGAGGGTGATCAGGGCGCCTAGGAAGACGCCCACGGCGATCTCCAGGTCGCCCGCCCACAGGCCGTTCAGGCCGGCGGGGCCGGACTGGAAGAAGAGCGGCGGCTGGGCGGCGCTAAAGCCGCTGACCATGTAGATCAGGGTGGCGAGCAGGCTGCCGGCCGCGGTCCAGAGGAGGCCGGCGCGCACGAGGATGTTGCCCTCCCGCTCCGCCTCCAGGGCCGTGCACGCTGTCGCCGCGGCCAGGGCGACGATGGCCGCCGGCATGGCGTGGGCGTAGCCCGTCACGAGGTACGTGAGCCAGTCGTGCCAGCCCATGCCAAGCAGGCTGCCGTAACCGGAGACGAGGGGGCGCGGCCAGTCGCCGAACGTCAGGATCCAGGCCGCGATGTACGCCATGAACACGCTCCCGGACCCGCCAAGGGCAGCCAGAGCCGCCGTCCAGTCGCGCGTGCGGCGCGTGGCGGCGGCCCGCTGCAGGAGGGCGACGGCGAGGGCGACCATGGCGACGCCGAACGGCACCAGGGCGATCAACTGGACGCTGATCAGGGAGGTCGGGCCCGTCATCTGGTCCAGGATCGCGCCGATGCCGCTCAGGGCGACGGCCAGGAGCGTGCCCCAGACGACGGCGGAGGCGGCCCGGCGGTTGCGCGCGGGCAGGTCAAAGGCGGCGGAGGCGCTCAGGGCCGCGGTGGCGGCGATGCCGACGAGCAGGGCCTCGAGGTAGATGGCGTGCCCGTCGTCGATCGCCTGTGCGGGGCCGGTCAGGGCCCGGAACGGGATCGACACGAAGACGCTG
>JAKASY010000505.1 GCA_021817625.1 Bacillota bacterium
CGTCGCCGCCCTGTACGAGCGCGAGCGTTCCGGCCTTGGCCAGCACCTCGACGCCTCCCTCCTCGCAAGCCAGGTGTCGTGGCTCACCTTCGCCCTCACCGGCTTCTCGGTCAGCGGCGAGCCGCCGCGCCGCTACGGCAACGCCCACGCGACGATCGTTCCCTACCAGGTGTTCGCGTGCGCGGACGGACACGTGATGATCACGGCAGGCAACGACAAGCTCTTCTGGGCCCTGTGCGAAGCGTTGGGCCTCAAGGGCCTGGCCGCCGAGCCGCGGTTCGCCACGAACCCGATGCGCGTCGTGCACCGCGACGAACTCGTTCCCCTCCTCGCCGCGCGCCTGGCCGAGGACACGAGGGCGCGCTGGCTTGCCCGCCTGGCAGATGCCGGCGTGCCGGCTTCGCCCATTCTCACCGTGCCGGAGGTGGTGGCGGACCCGCACGTGGCGGCGCGCGGCCTCATCGCACGCGTGGAGCATCCGACCGCCGGCCCGATCGCCACCGGCGCGCCGCCGGTGGTCTTCTCGCGCACGCCGGCCAGCGTCCGCAGGCCCCCGCCGCGCCTTGGCGAACATACGCGCGAGATTCTGGCCGCGGTTGGCTGGCCGGAGGCGGGCGAGTAGCCGCCCCGACCGTCGGGGCGACGCGGCGTACGGGGGGAACAGCGCGATGCAGCTTCCGTCCTTCGAGACCCGGGACATGCACGACGCGGCGGTGACCGACGCCACGCTGCGCGCGATGGCACCGATGCTGGTGGTCCTGCTCCGGGGCTTCGCCTGACCACACTGCCGGCGGGAGCTCGGTGAGCTCCAACGGCGCTACGCGGCCATCCGCGCGGCGGGGGCCGAGATCGTGGCGATCGGGCCGGACGGCCCTCGGGCGTTCCGCGAGTACTTCGAGCGCCACGGTCTTGCCTTTGCCGGCATACCGGACCCTGGAGGGCGCCTTCTCGCGCTCCTCGGGCAGGAGGTGAACTGGCTCAAGCTCGGGCGCATGCCGGCGCTGCTCGCGCTTGGCATGGACGGCGAGATCGTTCATCGCCACAACGGCCGCTCGATGAGCGACCTGCCCGACCTCGATGAAGCGCTCCGGGCGCTCGGCCTCGACACCGGAACGCAGACGCAGGTCTAAGGGCCCGCATCCCTCTCCTTGACACGATGTGGTGGCTGCCTGGGCGTCGCGGCCGGGGCCCCTTTGCGCGTCAGGGATCGTGGCCGGGTGCCACGGGACCTGACGGCGGGCGGTCTGGTTCTTGGCTCGCGCCCGCCGCAACCACTGGCCTGCGGCGGCCGCGCCTGGGCGCCGCGGGCCTCCGACCAGACCGCCCGTCCCTGTGCAGCGGCGTCGGGCAGGGCTGCTTTGGCGCACAGCGCCGGCGCACCTGGATCCTGTCTGGCTCGGGGCCACGCCTCGGCTCTGCCGGGTCGACGACCGCGCCCCCGCGCCCGTAGGCGGACAGCCCCGCGCCGCGGCGGTCGGTCGGGGCGTGATACCGCCCCGCGGCGACGCGACGACCGGCCTGCCTTGGAGCCCTACGTCGCCGCGACCCCCTGCCGCTTGCGCGCTGTTCGGGGCCGGCGCGCCTTCGCGTAGCACCCTCGCGTCGGGTCGCGCCCGGCTCGACGCCGTCCCAGAGGGCGGCCGCCAGGCGCTTGGCCGCGCGGGCGATGTTGGCACGTCGTCACGCTTGGCCAGGGCGGTGGATCGCCTCAGGTCAGCGGCCGCTCGCACTGAAGGGCCATGACGTTGCCCTCCGAGTCCTCGAAGAACGCCATCCACACCGCGACGCCGCCGAGGTCGCCGATGTGGTGCGGGCCGGAGCGGAAGGTCACGCCGCGGTCCTTGAGTGCGGCCACGGCTTGGTCGATGTCGGCGACGTCCAGGTAGAGGATGGACGGCGGGTGGTCGAATTCGGGCGCCTCCGGCACGTCGAGCATGAGGCGGACGTCGCCCAGCTTCAGAAAGGACAGGCGGCCGTTGCCCCAGACGAAGCGGAGGCCGAGGGTGTCGCGGTAGAAGGCGACGGCGCGGTCCATGTCGTGCACCCGCACGGCAACCTGGCCGAGGCGTCGGATGAGGGCCGCCATGACATGCCTCCTGTTGCATTCCGGCCGCCCTCCCGCACGGCGGGGCCCGGCGCGACCGGGGTTCTCTAGGCGTCGAGCCAGCGCGTCACCTCGCGCGCGGCGCGACGACGCCGCGGCGGCAGGGGAGCGTCGGCCAGGCGCTGGCCGACGTACACGAAGGCCAGAATCTCGTCGCCCGGGTCCAGGCCCAGGACGGTCTTCACCGCCGCGCTGGCGACGGATGCGCCCGTTCGCCACATGGCGCCAAGACCCTGCGCCTCGAGGGCGAGCAGAAGGTTCTCGATTGCCGCGCCGCAGGCGAGGCGGTCCTCCAGACGGGTGACGGGGTTGTCGGCCGGCGTGTGCGAGACGGCGACCACGATCGGCGCCCGCAGCCACTTGGACGCCTCCAGGGGGGCGCGGTCGGCGGCAATCCGGCCCTGCGCCACGGCCTCGTCGGCCAGCGCCTCGCCGGCGCGGCGGCGGGCGTCGCCCGACACGACCGTGAAGCGCCAGGGCTGGGTCATGTGGTGGTTCGGCGCCAGCACGGCGAGCTCCAGGGCGCGCTCGACGGCCTCGGACGGCACTGCCGCCTCGGTGTCGAGACGCGCCATGCTGCGCCGGCCGGCCAGGGCGCGCAAGACGGCCTCGCCGCGAGCGCGCTCGGCGGCGAGGGCGACCTCGCCTTCGCGCACGGTCTCTGGACCCACGGGCATCCTCCATCTCTCTCTGTTCCGGTTCACGCCGCACCGGCTGGTCGGCGCATGGCCCGAGCATAGCGCTTCGCCGCACGTCCGGGGAGCGCCCTGGCACGTGCCGCGGACGTGAGGGGCGACCGAAGCGGGCGGTCAAGGCGGCAGTCAGCGGGGGAAGGGGCGCCGAGTCGGGGCGAAGGACGCAGCCACCCGTCGGTCGAGCGCGCCGCATAACGCCTTAGGGCCGTCGCCGGCGTCCCGCGCGAGGCCGCTCGGGCGCTCGGGCGCGGGCTCGCTGCGGCGCTCGAGCAGGCGGCGGCAGGCGCCCCAGAGGTCGCGCCTCGCTCGAACCTGGGGTGCGGCGT
>JAKASY010000506.1 GCA_021817625.1 Bacillota bacterium
GCCCCAGCCGGATATAATCCTTAGGTAACAGCAGGTGTGCGATCCGGGCGTGGATCTCCGGATGTTCGTGGCGCAACCACAGGACCTTGGTTGCAGTCATGTTGGGCAGAGCGGGGTTTCGCAGGTCGGTACGCAGGCTCTCGTTCATGCGCTGCTCGAGTTCCCCCGCTTCGCGGACGGAGCGCTGATCCATCCAGATGATCGCGGGAAACACCGGCCGGTCGGCGCGGTCGAGCAGCACAGCCCCGTGCATCTGGCCCGTGACCCCCAAGGCGGCCACTTCCAGCCCCTGGTCGCGCGCCTTGCGTGCCACCCGCCCGAGCGTCTCAAAGGCCGCGCGCAGCCAGTCGTCGGGGTCCTGCTCCGCCCAAAGTGGCTGCGGGAAGCGCACTTCGTAGGATGCTTCCGCCGCAGCCCGTGGGACGCCCTTCTCGTCCACGAGGAGGGCTCGCGTACTTCCGGAACCCACGTCCAGGCCAACGTAGGCCGTCGACCGACCGCCGCCCATCAGTCGACGGTCGGAGCCAACTGCTGCTTGGGCCGGCCGGCGCGACCAAACTGTTCGATCGCCTCGGGATACGCCTCAAGCCCCTTCGTAGGGGCAACCAGGGCGGAAAGGTCGAGGGTCGAGGCCAGACGCACGGCTGCGCCGTACGTCTGGTTCACGGCCATCGAGCCCACGATCGTCATGTCCCCGTTGTACACGTCGAACGGCCGCACACGGATCTCCGCCGTGGCGGGCGCCACGCCGAACACGAGGAAGGTTCCGCCACGGCGAACCTGTGCGAGCCCGTCCTGGATGACGGCCGGCAGGCCCGTGGCATCGGCCACGAGGTCAAACCCGTCCCTGCCCAGAGCGGTGAGACCGTCGCTGTCCCGCGGATCAAGGGCGGCGGAGGCACCCACCTCCAGGGCAAGCGCCCTGCGCTCTGCCTTGGGCTCGACCACGGCTACTATGCGCGCCCCAGAGCGGCTGAGCAGCTGGGCTAGCAGGAGCCCCATGGCCCCTCCCCCGAGCACGAGGGCCGAGTCGCCCACCTGGGACGGCACGCGACGTATCGCCCAGACTGCGCACGAGAGGGGCTCGATTAGCGCCGCCTGGGACCACGTGACGACCGCCGGCAAGCTGTAGCAGTTGCGTGCGGGAACGACGACACGTTCGGCCAAGGCGCCGTTCACGGTGTCCCCGATCGCACCCCAATTGGCGCACAGGTTGAGCCGGCCGTCGCGACAGCGATCACAGCTACCGCACGCCAGGGTGGGATCGACGGCAACACGCTCCCCGACCGCATGGTCCGTGACGCCATCACCGACGTCCACGACAACGCCGGCAAACTCATGGCCCGGTACGATCGGATACGGCGTAGGCGGGAACAGTCCGTGGGCGATGTGGACGTCCGTGCCGCAGACGCCACAGGCGCGAACCTCCACAACCACCTGTCCGGCGCCGACGCGGGGCGCCGGAACTTCATGCACACCGAAGACTCCGGGTCGCTCGACAACGACGGCGCGCATCTCTCGTCACCTCCGGCCGCGAAGGGCATCACTGGGCGTGGGCCGGAACTCCGTCGATCAAGACTTCGTCCACGGCCGCGAGCACGTCGTCCCCCAGACGCACGTCTGCGGCCAGCACGTTTTCCTCAAGCTGCTCGAGACGCGTGGCGCCGATGATCGCGCTGGCCACGCTCGTCGACCGCAGGGTCCATGCCAGCGCGAGTCGAGCCAGCGGCATGCCCGCCTGTTCGGCGACGCGCCCCAGGCGCTCGACCCGCGCGTAGTTGGCAGCAGTCATGTAGTCCCCGATAGCGCTGGCGAGACGCTTGTCCGCAGCCCTGCTGCCTTGGGGGGCAGGCTCGCCGGCTCGGTACTTGCCGGTGAGGAAGCCCTCGGCGAGCGGCGACCAGACGACCTGGCCAATACCTGCGCGGTCGCAGGTCGGAATCACCGCCTCCTCGATGTTGCGGTGGAGCATGTTGTAGCACGGCTGGCTCACGCGTACGGGGTCCCACCCGCTAGCCGCCTGGAGCCCCAGGGCCCGTTCGATGCTTGGCGCGCCCCATTCGCTTACGCCTAAGTAGAGCACCTTGCCCGCCGTGACCAGATGATTCAGTGTCGACAGGGTCTCTTCCAGGGGCACCTCCGGATCGAAGCGATGGCAGAAGAACATATCCACATAGTCGGTGCCGAGACGCCTGAGGCTGCGGTTGACGGATTCGAAGACGTGCTTGCGCGACAGGCCGCGGTCGTTCGGGCCACCTCCCACGGGCCAGAACGCCTTCGTGGCCAGGACGACGGATTCGCGGGGAATGCTGTCGAGGGCCCGGCGCAACAACTCCTCCGCGGCTCCTAACTGGTACATGTCCGCCGTGTCGAAGTAGTTGACGCCAAGCTCGTAGGCCCGATGCACGAGCCCGATGGCTCGTTCCTGCGTGACGGCCGGTCCGCCGTATGTAAGCCACGACCCGAGCGCGATCGCACTAATCCTGAGCCCCGTTGTGCCAACCTGCCTGTACTCCAATGCCTACCCTCCACCAAGGTCGTGTGCGCCGCCGCTTGGGCCGACACACGGTCCGCAGTGCTGGCGAACTCCTCAATCGAACGGATCAGGCGGCTTGCCACACGGCACGAGAAACTTTGTCCTCATCGCCGTCGACCCGACGACGGTGGGTTTGCCTGGGGCGTAAGCCAAACCGCCGCAACTTGCAGTGTCCCCGCTCGGGGCTCAAACGTAAGGGCGATCTCCCCCTTGCTTGTGATGGCGTCCGTGGGCATATCGAAGACATGGATGCGTGGTGGATTGGTGGCCCTTACAGGGCCATGGACGAGGTTGCCCCTCGCGCAGGCCCGCAGCACCACCGTGGGCATACCCCGACCGTAGTAGGCAACCCAGATCTGATAGAGCTGCTTCGGATTGAGACCCGCGACCTGCACCTTCGTTCCACCTTGATGCACCTCGAGAGCCGTCCGAAACACCATGGGCAAGGGCACGGGCGACCCCGCATCGGGCTCAAGAAAGGGATCCAGGCACCCGAGCGGAGGCTGCCCGTCGAGAGTAAAGAAGTCGGTTACAAACGTCCCATGTGGCACGTCCAGTGCCGTCGGATCCGCGCTGGC
>JAKASY010000507.1 GCA_021817625.1 Bacillota bacterium
CCGATCTGGGACCGCAACACCACCCGCCTCATGCGCTGGGCCCTCGACGCGCCGGAGCGCCCGCCCATAAGCCTCACGCGCGGCCCGGACGACGACCGGCCGGCCTTCTCGCCCGACGGCGCGAGCCTCGCCTTCCTGGCGAAGCGCGACGACCCGTACCGCCAGCTCTACCGGCTTCCCCTCGATGGCGGCGACGGGGTGCGCCTCACCGACGTCGACGGCGGCGTGAAGGACTTTCGCTGGCTGCCGGACGGCAAGGGCCTCGTCCTCACGTGCGCGCTCGAGGAGGACCGCATCCTGCCCGCGCGCGACCCGCAGGCACCGGAGGAGGACCTCTTCACCCGCTACACCCGCGACGTGAAGGTCGTCGACCGCACGCTCTACAAGATCGACGGAGAGGGCTTCCTCGGCCGGCGGCGCAACGCCGTGTGCCTGCTCGACCTGGAGAGCGGCGCGCTGCGCCTGCTCCTCGGCGGCCCCTACGACCACACCCTCGCGTTCGTCGAGCGCTCGGGGGAGGCCACGGTGGTCATCGCCAACCGCGGCCCGGACCCCGACCGCGAGCTGCCGCTGCGCGACCTCTGGCGGGTGCCCCACGATGGGAGCGCGGCCCGGCGCCTCACGGACCTGCACCTCGGCATCGCCCAGGCTCTCGCCACGGCGGACGGATCGGTCTACGTCCTGGCGCCCATTCCCGAGCACGTCGGCTACGGCTCGGACCACCTCTTCCGGCTCGCCGCGGACGGCTCGCAGGCGGCCGACCTGACGCCTGACCTGCCGGGCCTCTTCGGCGACGCCACGGTCGGGGACGTCCCCGCGTCCGCCGGCGACACCCTGCTCGAGGGACCGGACGGGCGGCCCTGGGGCCTTTGGTCGGCTTCCGGCCGGGTGTCCGTGGTTCGCCTCGGGGCGGACGACCGGCCGGTCGAGGTGTGCGGCGGCGACCGCGCCATCACGGCGGCGGCGCCGCTCGGCGACGGCCGCCTCGTGGTGTGCGCGACCGACCCCACCCACCCCGGCTATGTCGCGCTGGAGGCCGACGGGCGCGTGCTGGCGCGGCACGAGGCGACGCCTGACTGGGCGGACATCGAGGTAGGCCTCAGCCGCCCCGAGCACATCAGCGCCCAGGCGGAGGGCGGGCCCGTCCTGGACGCCTGGTACCTCCCGCCCGCGAGCGCCCGCCAGCGCGGGCCGGACGGGCGCGTGCCAGCGATCCTGGAGATCCACGGCGGGCCGGCGGGCATGTACGGCTACCGCTTCTTCGCCGAGTTCCAGCTCCTGGCGGCCGCGGGCTACGGCGTGGTCTACGACAACCCTCGCGGCTCCACCGGCTACGGCGACGCCTTCAGCCGGGACATCCTCGCCGACTGGGGCAACCACGACTACCTGGACGTGATGGCGGGCATCGACGCAGCCGTGGCCGCTCACCCGGACATCGACCCCCGGCGCCTGGGTGTGGCCGGCGGCAGCTACGGGGGCTTCATGGTGAACTGGATCGTCGGTCACACCGACTGCTTCGCCGCCGCCGTGACGATGCGCAGCGTGGTTAACCGCATGAGCGCCATGGGCACGTCGGACATGGGCTACCTGCGCATCCGCCAGTTCGAGGGAAGCCTGTGGTGGGAGGACATCGAGCCCTACCTGCACCAGTCGCCGCTCATGTGGGTGTCGAACATCCGCACGCCGCTCCTCATCGAGCACCAGGAAGGCGACCTGCGCTGTCCCATCGACCAGGCCGAGCAGCTCTACATGGCCCTCAGGGTGCTCGGGCGCGAGGTGCGGTTCGTGCGCTACCCCGGGGAGTCCCATGGCATGAGCCGGACCGGCCGGCCCTGGCACCGCGTGCACCGACTGATCACGATTCAGGCCTGGTTCGACGACCATCTCTCGGCCGCGGCCGAGGCGGGGGGCAGCAAGTGAGAGGAAAGGCGGACGCGATCTTCACCGCCGCCGGCCTGTGGACCGGCGACGTGGGCGGCTACGTGGAGGCCGGCGCGGTGGCCGTGCGCGACGGCCGGATCGTATGCGTGGGCCGCGCCCAGGACGTGATCGGCGCGCACCCGACGGCGACGCGCGTGGCCTTCGACGGCGCGGCCACCATGGTGCCGGGGCTGATCGACTGCCACGTGCACCTCTCCGGCTCGCGCACATACGGCCACGAGACCGCGACGCCGGCCCAGCGCGCGGCGCGCGCGGTGGAGGACCTGGGCCGCCTGGCGCGCGCCGGCTACACCACGGTGCGCGACGTCGGCGGCTCGATCGCCCTGGGGCTGCGCGAGGCGGTGCTGGAGGGCAGCGCGGCGGGGCCGCGCATCCTCGCCGCCGGGCCGATCCTGTCGCAGACCGGCGGCCACGGCGACGTGCACTCGCTGCCGGAGGACTGGGTCGAGGCGATGGGCGACAGCATCCTGGCCGACGGCGTCGCCGCCGTGCGCCGCGCGGTGCGCAGGCTCAGCCGGCTCAACGCCGACCTGGTCAAGATCTGCACCACGGGCGGTGTCGGGAGCGAGTTCGACAGCCCGCACGACGCCCACTACACGACGGCCGAGATCGAGGCCATCGTGGACGAGGCCCACCGCCTCGGCCGGCGCGTCGCCTCCCACGCCCAAGGCGCCGCCGGCGTCCTGAGCGCCGTGCTCGCCGGCGTGGACACGATCGAGCACGGCTACTACCTGGACGAGGCGGCCATCGAGGCGATGGTCGCGCGCGGCACCGTGCTCGTACCGACGTTCGTCCTGTCACGCGTGTACCGGGACACGCTCGAGGCGGGCACGGACATGCCGGAGTACCGCCGGCGCAAGCAGCGGGAGGCGATGGCGGCGATGGCGAAGAGCCTGGCCATGGCCGTATCGGCCGGCGTGCCGATCGCCTCGGGCTCCGACTTCTGCGGCTACCCGATGCGCGAGCACGGGCGCAACGCCGGCGACGTGGTCAGCCTGGCGGAGGCGGGCCTCGGGGCGGAGGGGGCGCTCGTCGCGGCGACCGCGACGGCGGCCCGCGCCTGCGGCCTCGAGGCCCAGGTGGGTCGGCTGGCGTCCGGCCTCGAAGCGGACATCGCCGTCTTCCCGTCGAACCCCCTCGAGGATCCGGTGGTCCTTCTAGGCTTCTCGAGC
>JAKASY010000508.1:0-1536 GCA_021817625.1 Bacillota bacterium
GAACGTGAACGGCGGCGCGATCGCCCTCGGCCATCCCCTGGGCGCGACCGGGGCGCGCCTGGTCGCCACCCTCGGCCACGAGCTCGACCGGCGCAGGGGCCGCTACGGCCTCGTCACCATGTGCGTCGGCGGCGGCATGGGCGCCGCCGCCGTGTTCGAACGGCCCAACTAGGGAGCGGCAAGGAGGCCTCGTCGTGACGAGCGACCCCGAGGCGGCCGAGGCGGCCGCGATGATCGACCCCAGGCGCGGCGGCGCCTTCCTGTTCGCCAGCGTGCCGGCAGCCGAGGTCACCACGCCCGAGGACCTGAACGAGGACGCGCGCGCCGTGGCCATGGCCGCCGAGACCTTCGTCGAGCGCGAGGTGCGGCCGTCGCTGGCGGCCCTTGAGGGCCATGACATCGAAACGCTTCGCTCCCTCCTCACCCGCATGGGGGCGCTCGACCTTCTCGCGGCCGAGGTGCCGGCCGAGTATGGCGGCCTGGGACTGAGCCGCACGGCCGTCTCCCTGACGACCGAGCACATGGCGCCGGCCGGCGGCTTCTCCATCGCCTGGGGTGCGCACGCAAGCCTGGCGATGCTTCCCCTCAGCCTGTTTGGCACGGACGACCAGAAGGCTCGCTACCTCCCGCGCCTCGCGCGCGGCGAGTGGATCGGCGCCTACGCGCTGACCGAGCCCGGCTTCGGCTCGGACGCCCTGAACGCGCGCACCACCGCCCGCCCCACCCCGGACGGCAGCGGCTACGTGCTGAGCGGCGAGAAGCAGTGGATCACGAACGCCGGCGTCGCCGACCTGTTCACCGTCTTCGCCCAGCTCGAGGGCGCGGGCTTCACCGCCTTCCTCGTGGAGCGCTCCTGGCCGGGCGTCGCGACCGGCACCGAGTACGAGAAGATGGGACTCTGGTCGTCGTCCACGCGCCCGCTGGTCCTCGAGGACGTGTGCGTGCCGCGCGAAAACCTCCTGGGCGAGGCGGGCCGCGGCCACGTCGTCGCCCTTGGCGTCCTCGACCTGAACCGCCTGCACCTGGCCGCCGGCTGTCTCGGCTCCTCCAAGCGCCTCATCGAGATCGCTGCCCGCTACGCCCTGGGCCGCATCCAGTTCGGCCAGCCGATCGCCCGCTACGGCCTCATTCAGGAGAAGTTGGCCGAGATGCAGGTGCGCACCTTCACCCTGGACGCGGCGGTCTACCGCACGGCTGGCGCCCTCGAGCGCGCGGCGGAGGCGATCGGCATCGCCGACGAGGCCAAGGCGGCAGCCGAGTACGCGGTCGAGTGCGCCATCCTCAAGGTCCTGGGCTCCGAGACCCTGGGCTACATCGTCGACGAGGCGGTGCAAATTCACGGCGGCAACGGCTACATGCGGCAGTACGAGGTCGAGCGCGCCTACCGCGACGCCCGCATCCAGCGCATCTTCGAGGGCACGAACGAGATCAACCGTCTGACCGTCCCCGAGACCTTGGCGCGGCGCGCGGCGCGCGGCCAGATCCCGGTCGCGGCCCTGGCCCAGGCAGGTAGGCGCGACATTGCCCAGCTGAGGC
>JAKASY010000508.1:1546-3104 GCA_021817625.1 Bacillota bacterium
CCCCTCCTTCTTCGCCCGCCCGCTCGAGGCCGAGCGTTGGCGCGTCGAGGCGCTGCGCAAGGCGGCGGCCATGATCCTGGGGCTTGCCTTCGAGCGCCTCGGTCCGGCCCTCGCCGACGAGGAGGAGGTGCTCGGCGCCGCTGCGGACATCGCCATCGCCCTCTACGCCGGCGAGAGCGCCCTCATCCGGGCCGAGCGCCGGCGCGGCGCGGGCGCGGGGGACGCCGACGCCTACGCCGACCTTGCAGCCCTGAGCGTAGGGACCGCGGTCGACACGGCGCGCGCGGCCGCGACGCGGATCCTCTGTCGGGTCGAGGGCGGCGACGGCCGCGCCGTGGCCCTCGCCACCCTCGACCGCCTCACGCGCTTCCCGCCGGAGGACACCATCGGCCTGCGCCGCCGCGTGGCCGCCCGCGTCCTGGCCGGCGCGGAGGCATGAGCGTGCGCCGCTCGCCAGACGGCCGCAGCCTCGCCTGACCCGAGTGCCGACTGGTGCCGCTCGCGCCCTTGCGGCCGCTGCCCCGGCCGTTCCGCTTCCCGCGCATGGGCGGCCGCGGCGCCGCCTGCGTGCCGGCGAGCGCCCCGAGAGCGCCAGGGCGGGGACGAACCGTGTCGCGCGGCGGCAGGATGCCCGGGCGCGGCGGCGAAGCGAAGGCGAACCCCCGAAGCGGACGGAGGCATGCCGTTGCGCATCCTGGTTCTTGGCGGCACGAGCTTTCTTGGCCGTCACCTCGCCGAACAGGCCGTGGAGGCCGGACACGCGGTGACCGTCTTCCACCGCGGCAAGACCGGCCTCGGCGTGGTCGGCGGCGCCCAAGAGCGGCTGGGCGACCGCGACGGCGGCCTCGAGGCCCTCGAGGGCGGGAGGTGGGACGTCGCGATCGACACGTCGGGCTACGTGCCGCGCGTCGTCGCCCAGTCGGTGCGCCTTCTCCTCGACCGCGTCGAGCACTACACCTTCGTCTCGACGATCTCGGTCTACGCCGACTTCTCGGCACAAGGCCTGCGCGAGGACGCCGGCGTGCTGCCGCTGCCGGAGCCGGCGTCCGAGGACGTCGGTCCGTACTACGGCGCCCTCAAGGCGGCGTGTGAGCGGGTGGTCCTGGACGCCCTCGGGCCGCGCGCCCTGGTCGTTCGGCCCGGCCTCATCGTCGGCCCCTACGACCCCACCGACCGCTTCACCTACTGGCCGCTGCGCCTTGGGCGCCCGGGCCCGGTGCTCGTGCCGGGACGGCCGGACCGACAGGTCCAGATCATCGACGCGCGCGACCTCGGCGCCTGGATGCTCGACATGGCGGCGCGGCGGGCGAGCGGCGTCTACAACGCGACGGGCCCCGACCGTCCGCTCACGATGGCGGAGATGGTCGGGGCCTGCGCGCGCGGCGTGGGCCGCCGGCCGCGTCTCGTCTGGGTCGACGACGCGTTTCTCGAGGTGCGCAAGGTCGGGGCCTGGATGGAGCTTCCCCTCTGGCTGCCGGACAGCATGGGCATGGCCGGCATGCTCGGCGCCAACATCTCGCGGGCGGTGAGGATGGGCCTTCGCTTCCGCCCCATCGAC
>JAKASY010000509.1 GCA_021817625.1 Bacillota bacterium
CCGATCTGTCGGCGAGCACGCTCGCCACAAGGCGCGCGGTGTCGAGAGAGGTGACGCAGGGGATGCCGCGCTCCACCGCGGCGCGCCGGATGCGGAAGCCGTCGCGCTCGGGCTGGCGCCCCTGCGTCGTGGTGTTGACGACCAGGGCGATGTCCCCGGCCACGAGGCGCTCGAGCACGTCGGGGCTGCCGCGGCCGATGCGGTGCACGACACCGGCCTCCAGGCCCGCGTCAGAAAGCGCCCGGGCCGTTCCCTCCGTTGCCCAGAGACCGTAGCCGTGCGCCTTGAGCGAGCGTGCGATCGGGATGCTCTCCGCCTTGTCCCGATCGGCCACCGTGAACAGCACCGACCGCCCGTGGCCGACGGAGATGCCCGCGGCCGTGAGGGCGACGCGCGCCGCCTCGATGAGGTTCGCACCGAGGGCCATGACCTCGCCGGTAGACTTCATCTCGGGGCCGACGGCCGCCTCCACTCGCGGCAGGTGCCCGAACGACCAGACGGGCACCTTGACGGCCACATGCGCGGGCGACGGCAAAAGTCCGGGCTCGAGGCCAAGGTCGGGCAGGCGGTCGCCCAGCGCCAGCGCGGCGGCCCACGCTGCCAGCGGCCGGCCCGTCGCCTTCTCGAGCACCGGCACCGTCCGGCTGGCCCGCGGGTTCACCTCGAGCACGCCGAGCTCGCCGCCGGGGGACACGACGAACTGGATGTTGAGCAGGCCGTGAATGGAGAGGGCCTTGGCCAGGCGGCGGGCGATCGCCACCACGCGCGCCTCGATCACCCCGTCGAGGTCGTGGGCGGGGAAGACCGCGATCGAGTCGCCGCTGTGCACGCCGGCCCGCTCGACGTGGGCGAAGATGCCGCACACGGTGGCGTCCTCGCCGTCCGCCAGGGCGTCCAGCTCGAGCTCACGCCCGGCGATGTAGCGGTCGATGCGGATCGGCCGGTCGGGGTAGGCGGCGATCGCCTCGCCCAGGTAGCTCTTCAGGTCGGCGGCGGTCTCGACGACCGTCATCGCCCGGCCGCCGATCACGAAGGAGGGCCGCACCATCGCCGGGAAGCCGACCTCTCTCGCGCGGGCCAGCGCCTCGTCCATGCCGCGCGCCGTGCCACCGGCCGGGCGGGCGATGCCGGCCCCCTCAAGCACGCGGTCGAAGCGCTCGCGGTCCTCCGCCAGGTCGATGCCGTCGGCGCTGGTGCCGAGGACGCGCACGCCCGCGCGCTCGAGCGGCGCCGCGAGGGTGACGCCCGTCTGGCCCGCGAACTGCACGATCACGCCGATCGCCTGCGTGCGGTCGACCACCTCGACGACGTCCTCGAGCGTGAGCGGCTCGAACACCAGGCTGTCCGAGCGCGAGGCGTCGGTGGACACCGTCTCCGGGTTGGTGTTCATCATCACGGCGCTCAGGCCCCGCTCGCGCACGGCGCCCAGGGCGTGCACGGCCGAGCAGTCGAACTCGATCCCCTGGCCGATGCGGATCGGGCCCGAGCCGAGAATGACCACCGCCGGGGAGGCCAGGGTGGGCGACTCGTCCTCCTCCTCGTACGTGGCGTACGAATAGGGCGTGCGCGCAGCGAACTCGGCCGCGCAGGTGTCCACGCGCTTGTAGGTGGGACGCACGCCCAGGGCGTGGCGGCGCGCCCGCACCTGCGCCTCGTCGACGGCCAGGAGGTCGGCCAGGCGCGCGTCGGAGAAGCCGTCCCGTTTGAGCGCCTTGAGCTCCTCCCGGCCCAGCCGCTCGAGGCCGCCCGGCGCGAGCGTGCGCTCGGCCGCCACGATGCGCGCCATCTCCTCCAGGAAGAAGGGAGCGATTCCCGTTTGCCGGCTCAGCTCGAGCGGCGCGACGTCTCGGCGCAGCGCCTCCGCGAGGTAGAACAGGCGGCGGTCGTGGGCGTGCTCGATGCCGGAGAAGAGCTCGGCCTCGCCCAGGCGCTCGGCGCCCGGCAGGGTGAGGCCGCGACTGCCCAGGTCGACGGCGCGAACCGCCTTCTGCAGAGCGGCGCGAAACGTGCGGTCGATCGCCATGGCCTCGCCCGTGGCCCGCATCTCGGTACCGAGGCGGCGGCTGGCCGCCTGGAACTTGTCGAACGGCCAGCGCGGCACCTTCACGACCACGTAGTCGATGGCCGGCTCCAGCGCCGCGGGCGTGCCCTCGGCCACGGGGTTCGCCATCTCGGCCAGGTGGCGGCCCATGGCGAGGCTCGCGGCCACGCGCGCGATCGGGTAGCCGGTGGCCTTGGACGCGAGCGCCGACGAGCGGCTGACGCGGGGGTTCACCTCGATCACCGTGTAGCGCGACTGGTCGGGCGAGACGCCGAACTGGACGTTGGCGCCACCGACGAGGCCGAGCGTGTGGGCGATGTTCAGCGCGGCGCGGCGCAGGCGCTGGACGACGATGTCGGGCAGGGTGAGGATGGGCGCCACGACCACCGAGTCGCCGGTGTGCACGCCCACCGGGTCGATGTTCTCCATCGTGCAGACCGCGATCGCGCTTCCCTCGCCGTCGCGCAGCACCTCCACCTCGACCTCGGTCCAGCCCTCGATCGAGCGCTCGAGCAGGGCCTGGCGCACCGGCGACAGCGTGAGCGCCCGCCCGAGGACCTCGTCGAGCTCGCTTGGCGTGCGCACGAGGCCGCCGCCCGTGCCGCCCAGGGTGAACGCGGGTCGCACCACAAGGGGCAGGCCGTGGCGCTCGGCGAAGCGATGCCCGGACTCAAGCGAGCCCACGGCCTGGCTGTCCGGCACGGGCTCGCCGATCTCGAGCATCAGGGCGCGAAAGCGCGCGCGGTCCTCGGCCGTGCGAATGGCCGAAAGGGGCGTGCCCAGGACGCGCACGCCGAGGCGCTCGAGGTCGCCGCGGTCGTCCAGCGCGACCGCGAGGTTGAGGCCCGCCTGGCCGCCGAGGGTCGGCAGCAAGGCGTCCGGCCGCTCGCGCTCGAGGATCGCCGCCAGGCTTTCCGCCGTGAGCGGCTCGAGGTAGACGCGGTCGGCCAGGCCGGGGTCGGTCATCACGGTCGCCGGATTCGGATTGACCAGGATCACCTCGGCGCCCTCGCCGTGCAGCGCCTCCACCGCTTGGGTGCCGGCATAGTCGAACTC
>JAKASY010000510.1 GCA_021817625.1 Bacillota bacterium
CTCAAGGTCGCCGCAGCGCAGGACAAGAGGGCGTGCAAGGCCGGGGCGCCGGGTCAAGGCACGCACGCGCGCCACCAACTCCTCGAACGCGAAAGGCTTGGGCATGTAGTCGTCGGCGCCCAGCTCGTACCCTCGTAGGCGGTCAGACACCTCGGTGCGCGCCGTGAGGACCAGGACCAGGCTCTCCTCCGCGCGCAGCCTCGGGATGAGCGAGAATCCGGAACCGTCGGGCAGGCTGACGTCCACGATCGCCAGATCGGGGGGCTGCCGGCCCACGGACGCAACGGCCTGGGCCACGGTGTCCGCCCGCTCCACCTGGAGTCCTTCCGCCTCGAGCCCCATTGCGAGCGTGATGGCCAGCGCCTGATCATCTTCCACCAGCAGCACGCGCACCGCGCTCGGCCTCCCTAGTGGCATCGCCAGCTGCTCGTCTCGCTGCGCCTGTGGGGACCGTGCACGCTCGCCGGCCGGGGAGCAGCCGGCTGCCGGGGCGGGGCTTTGTTTCGCGGCGGTCGAAGCCTGATGATGCCGTCTGCCGACCCGGACGTTTGCTCACCACCAATGTTTCATAGCGTACGTTATAGCGTCAAGAAGCAACTTACGCGCTGTGAATCGCCACGTACGTCGCTGCGAGTGGCAGGACCAAACCCACCGTGACTCGTCCGGAACCTTAATGAATCTACAGGAATCCATAACACAGCATTAACATTGCTGTTGGACACTCGAACCGGTGCACAGATACGCGCTATGTTGCAGCGTGTGACTCGACGCGTGTGCACGTGGTGGTGGTAAGGTGGCCGGCGTCGAACTCGACGCGATAGGAAAGAGTTTTGGCGATACCGTTGTTCTCGAGGACATTACCCTACGAGTTGGCGACGATGAGCTCGTCGTGGTCGTCGGGCCGTCGGGCTGCGGCAAGTCCACGCTCTTGCGCATCGTGGCTGGCCTGGAGGCGGCCACGCGGGGACACGTGCGCATGGCGGGCCAGGTCGTCGACCATTGGCCGGCGCACGCGCGCAACGTCGGCATGGTCTTCCAGAACTACGCCCTCTACCCGCACATGACCGTGTTCGACAACCTCGCGTTCGGCCTCATGGCCCGCCGTACGCCTCTGCCCGACGTGCGTCGCCGGGTTGGGGAGGTCGCCGCCATGCTGGACATCACTGCCCAGCTTGGGCTGCGGCCGCAGGCGCTCTCCGGCGGCCAACGCCAACGGGTGGCCCTGGGTCGTGCGCTCGTGCGCGACCCCAGGTGCTTTCTCATGGACGAGCCGCTCTCGAATCTCGACGCCCTCCTGCGCGACCGCATGCGGGTGGAGCTACGCTCCCTGCACGAGCGCATCCGCATTCCCACGATCTACGTCACCCACGACCAGGCGGAGGCGATGACCCTGGCGGACCGCATCGCCGTCATGCGCGGCGGCCGCTTCGTGCAGATCGGCTCGCCCGACGCGGTCTACGGCCAGCCCGAGACAGTGTTCGTCGCCCAGTTCATCGGCTCGCCGCCGATGAATGTGCTGGACGCCCGTCTCGTGCAGGTGGCAGGCGGATGGGTCGTGCGACCGGTCGGGCGCGAGGACCGCCCTGCCGGCCCAGTTGAGTCGCCCCTCCCCGATGCGCTCGTTCCCACCCTCGTCGCCGCCGCCCGCGCCGACCGAAGGCTGTGGCTGGGCTTCCGCGCCGAGGCCGTCGCGGCCGGCAGCGGGGCGGACGGACTTCGCCTGGACGTGGAATACGGCCTCGTCGAGCATCTGGGCTCGCGCTTCCATGCACACGCCCGGTGGGGCGACCACGGCCTCGTGGTCCTGAGCTACGCCCGTCCCCAGTGGGAGCGCGAGGACGCGCCGCCGCTCGTGGTGCCTTGGCACTCGCTGCATTGGTTTGACGCGGCCCAGGGTCGACGCATCGCCATCGACCAGCGCGCGCCCGCCGCCATGGCTGGAGGGAAGGGCGCATGAGCGACCTGGCCGCTGCCGTGGAGGAAGACGCGCAGCCCTCCATCTTCGCTGCCGCGGCTCGCGCCAACCGCTGGCGCGACGCCGTCGTGGGCTACGGCCTCGTCACCCCGAGCGCCTTCGTCTTCCTTGTCTTCTACTACGGGCCGGCGCTGTTCCTCGCCTACATCGCGTTCTTCCATTGGAACCTCTTCGTGACCGGCGACCGCTTCGTGGGCCTGCACAACTTCGAGGTGCTGCTCCAGCAGCCCCTGTTCTGGCGCGCCCTCTTCAACACGGCCTACTACGTGGTCGTGCTCGTGCCCGTCACCACGATGCTCGCCCTCGCCTTGGCCCTTCTGCTGCGTGAAGCGTCCGGCCTTCGGGCGGGCGGCCTGTCGCGCGCGCTCGTGTTCCTCCCGCACGTCACGCCGGTGGTCGCGACCTCGATCGTCTGGGTGTGGATCTTCAACCCGAACTTCGGCCTGGCCAACGCTGTGCTCACTGCCCTCCACCTCCCGCAGCTGAACTGGCTGGAGAGTGTGCGCTGGGCCCTGCCGTCGGTGATGATCTACACCCTCTGGCACTCCGTCGGCCTGTACACAGTGCTGTTTCTCGCCGGTCTCGCCTCCCTGCCCAGAAACGTCCTGGAGGCGGCCAACGTGGATGGCGGGCGCGGCGCGTTCCTCTTCCGCCGTGTGATCTGGCCGCTGCTCGGGCCCATCACCTTCTTCGTCGTTGTGCTCATGACGGTCAACACCATCCAGACGTTCTCCCAGATCTACACGCTTACGGGCGGACCCGCATCGATGGCCGGCGGGCCGGCCTTCGCCACCACGACCGACTCGCTCCTCATCTACCAGACGGCGTTCCTCTACCAGCACTTCTCGCTCGCCTCCGCGATGAGCCTCGTGCTGTTCACCCTGACGTTGCTTCTCACGCTGGCGCAGAAGGCCATCGCCGACCGCACCGTGTTCTACCGGTAGGCGTCCACAGCGCAAGGAGGGCGACCGTGAAGCTGCTATACCTCGTGCGGGCGGTGGTCGGCATCGTCTTGATCATCCCTGTCTACTGGGTGTTCGTCATCGCCACGGGCTATCACGGTGCGGCCTACCGCCTGCCCCCGGTGTTCATTCCGTTCTTTCACTTCGGGCCCAAGCTCCA
>JAKASY010000511.1 GCA_021817625.1 Bacillota bacterium
CACAGCCCGGGGGGAGCTGCGGCACCGCCGCGTTCACCGCGCTAGGATTAGCGCGTGAGCCATGGCAGCCGGCGCGGGCTCGCGGCTCGGACCTGGGGCAAGAGCAATGGCGCCTTCGCCTTCGTTCCCCTGCAAGGCGTGAAGGAGCCTCGACACAAGGGAGCGTCGTGCCGAGGTCCTGCGCTTGCCGGGTCCGTGGCATTGGCCTGGGCCGGGCGCGCCGGCTAAGGTACAGTCGTCGTAGACGGTCACAGTCCGCCAGGGCGGTGAGAGGAGGTCAGCGATGCCACCGTCCCTGCAGCACCTCTCGTTCTGGACATGGGTCGGCCCGGCCATCCTCCTGCCGATTGTTGGCCTCGTGCTCCTGTACTACGTAGCGGTGGACGGCCCCCTCGCCGGCCGACTGCTCGGTCCGGCCACGGCGCACGAGGCCCGGCGGCGCTGGATGGCCTATGCTGCGTTCGCGGCGCTCTACCTCTCGTTCGGTGGCCCGCTGGACGTGCTGGCCGACTCGGTCTCGTTCGCTGCCCACATGCTGCAGCACACCCTGGGCACCATGGTTGCCGCACCGCTGTTTCTTGCCGGTTCTCCCGTCCGCCTCTGGCAACGGCTCGTTCGCACGCCGGTCGTGGGTCGCGCCTTTCGCCTTCTCGTCCACCCGGTGCCGGCGATCCTGCTGTTCAACGTCTTGCTCGGGCTGTCCGTTTATCCGCGCATCTACGACCTTGTGGAGGTGAACGGCGCTGCCCACCTCCTGGAGCACACGGCCCTGTTCGTAGCGGCGCTGTTCATGTGGTGGCCGGTGCAGAGCCGGGTGCCGGAGTTGCCGCGCCTGCATCCCGGGCTGCGGATGCTCTACATGTTCTTAGACGGCCTGCCCATGATCTTCACCATGACCTTTCCGACCATGGACACCGCGCTCATGTACCCGTACTACGCGCACGCGCCCGCCCTGTTCGGTATGAGCCACGTGGCAGAGCAGCAGCTGGGCGGGGCGCTTATGCTCACCCTGATGCACGTGGCCTACGGCACGGCGTTCGTCGTCGCGTTCATCGAACTCAAGAATCGCCCCGACCAGCGGGCGATCGATCCTATCCTGACCGTGGTGCCGCCGCCGGGTACGCTCCCCCCAGGGGCCACGCGACCCTGGGCGGCCAAATAGCCGTATCCGTCGCCAGGCGGTCGAGACGAAGTCAAGACTATGGAATCTCGTCGTGTGAGCCGAGGCCCGCGCCGGCGACGCCAGGGCGGCGCGGGAAGTGCGCGGCGCGCGCCAGGGCTACCCACGCGCATCGGATCGGCTCCTGCTTTCGTCCGCAAGGTCGGGGCCGTGTGAGCGCCCGTCGGTGGCTGCGGACGAAGCCAGCGCTCGTGCGCCCGGTGGATCCGGTACCGGCGAGCAAGCCGCGCACGACACGGCAAACGACGCGTCATAGGCTTGACATCACGCAAGGCGTGAAGGGGAGGGCGCGCCACGCTTTCGGCCGACGGACTGCGGCAGTCGCGGGTGATGCCAACCGGTCGGGCCTCTGAAGTTCGGTGCGCGCCGACTGCCGCAGACGACTGCCGGTCCTTTGGGGGATGGCAGTTGTCTACGCTTGGCCCGTGAGCGACTTGCGGAAGGGTGTTCGGCAACGGCAGGTGACCTAGCGGCGGCCGGAACATCCTGTGTGGGACCTGCCTTGAGCGCGCCGGGAGGCGAGTACCCCGCAAAGCAGCCCCGACGTACGTGGTTGGCGACCGTGGGTGCCTATTCGAGGCCGTAGGGGTGGCAGACGGCCCTCGCACGTCTGGAGCATGGGGGCGGTGGGCCGCAGGCTCCTCCCCTCTGCGTGGCCCTGTTTGGCCTGTGTTCTGGTAGAATGTTCCTCCCGACACGTCGAACGGCGCGGTAGGAGGTGCATCGTGCCAGGCGCATTCGTGCGGCAGGTCGACGGGCTCGGCCGCGTCGTGATCCCTGTGGTTCGGCGGCGCTTCGGGGTGGTGGATGGCTCATCGCTCGAGATCTTCATGGACGGTGAGCTTCTCGTCCTGAGACCTTACGCGCCCGGCTCTGCGTTCTGCGGTTCCACAGTTCCACGCGGGGCATCCGGCCGCTCCACGAGCGGCACCTGTGTGCCACCTGCGCCGACGAGGCGACGCAAGTGTTCGGTCATGCCACGAGGGAATCGGTTCTAACCCCGAGCGAACGTGACCAGGCCAGGCAGGACGGGCTGTGCGAGTGGGTCGCAGCGGAGCGGTCGGACTTGGGCTGGCGAGTGGAGGAGCCTCCCGGACGCGGCCGCGCGGTGGACATCGCGGCCTCCATGCCCACGCGGACGTGGCTGGTCCAGGTCCACCGCGGTCAGGGTGGCGTCGAGGAGTGGCCGTCCGCTCACCGCCCCCGCGCGCTGAAGGGGGCCGCTCGCCGGCAGAATGCGACGCCCGTGGTGGCGTTTGTCGACGTGGAAGCGTCGGCTCAGAGTGTGCGGTTCTGGTCGGCCCGCACACGTCGCGCCCCCGAGCCTTAGGGACGTGACGGCCACCGGCTCAAGTCCCGAGAACCGGGGTGCAGGTAGCTGCGTCAGGACACGGGTTCCAGGGCCGTTGCCGCGGAGGAAGTTTGCAAGTTTCCGGGAAATGTTCGGGGAGCGGCACGTCGTGGCGATCGAAATTGGGTTCCGTCGGGAGTTAAGGAAACGAAGAACACGATCCGGTTCGAGGAGATCGAATCCGAGAGCGGCGACCCGCCGGTCGTCGGTTCGCTCTACCTCCAGAAGTGGGCCGTGAGGCGCCTTGGCGATCCGCGGAACCTGAAGGTGACCGTGGACGTCGGGTAGGGTGTCGCAGCCAACGATCTGTGTCACGGTTGCGCCAAGAGGCAATGCCACCGAGTGGGGATGCGCGTCGTGGCGGCCACCGCTCCTGGCCACGGAGCCTCGGCGCCCGCGACGCCCTTGGATCGCCCCGCAGAACGAGGCGGGCGTTGGCTCAGGCTACCGCGGGCGCAACTCCGTAGTCAGGACTGCGCAAGGCGCTGGCCGCCACCCATCGCCCCTGCGGCAAGGGCATTGCCATCGGCCTGGGGTGGACGCAGAGATCGGCCATTAACAGCTT
>JAKASY010000512.1 GCA_021817625.1 Bacillota bacterium
CACAACCGCGCAAGCCCGAATCGCCAGGTCCTGGCGAACAGCGCTGCTGGCCGGCCTTCGTGCCGCCCTGTGCCTGCCCGTCGCGCTTGCTGGGGGCGGGCTCGTCGCCCAAGCGAGCGCGGCGGCTGCGGGGACGACCGAGTACGTGGCTGCTGCGGGCAGGACGGGCGCGGCTGATACCTCGTGTCAGAGTGCCGGGTTCACGTCGATCCAGGCGGCGATCGGGGCCGCCAAGCCGAACGCAACGATTGTCGTCTGCCCCGGTGTGTACCGAACCGCAGTCACGGTGATGAAGCCCGTCGTGCTCGCCGGCAACAGCGCCACCATCGTCGCGACCGGTAACGGCGCGGGCGTAACCGTCGTCGCCTCCGGGGCGACGGTCGAGGGGCTGACGGTGACGGGCGCGATCGGCGAGGGCATCCTCGTCCTCGGCAAGCCCGGACAGCCCGTCATGCGGGTGACGATAAGGAACAATCTGGTGGAAGGCAACGATCGGGGCAACCCTTCGGGCCGCCCGCTCAAGGCCTCGCCGTATCGGGAGTGCAAGGCCTCCGGGCCGGTCCCCGGCGATTGCGGCGAGGGCATCCACCTGATGGTCGCGGCCTACTCGGTCGTGGCCGACAACACCGTCGCGGGCAACGCCGGCGGCATCCTCCTGACCGACGAGTTCGGCCCCAACGACCACAACCGCATCGTCGGCAACAGGGTGCTGGACAACGTCCTTGACTGCGGCATCACCGTGGCCAGCCACTCCGGCGCCGGCTTCGCGGGCGGCAAGCTTGAGCCCACGAAGGGCGGCATCTACGACAACACGATCGAGCACAACGTGGTCGTGGGCAACGGCAGCGTGGGCCAGGGCGCCGGCGTACTTCTGGCCAGCCCGCTGCCCGGTGGTGCGGTCTACGACAACGTGGTGGCGTTCAACACGATCAGCGGCAGCGGCATGAGCGGCGTGACTGTGCACAGCCACGCGCCGGGCCAGGATCTGAACGGCAACGTCATCGCCCACAACACGATCACGACCAACAACTTGGCCGGGGACATGGACTTCGCCCCGCACGTCGACAAGGTGCCAACCGCCATCGGCGTGGCGACGGTCGCCCCCCTGTCCATCACGATCAAGGACAACACGCTGGCCGGCGACACCTACGGCGTCTGGCACACGGGTCCTGTCACCATCGCCGGCCTCGATACGAACACCTTCGCCGGGATCAAGACGGCGAGCGCGACGAGCTGACGAAGAGCGACGGCAGCAGATCCAGCCGTCGCCAATCGGTCCCCGTGAATGGTCCACCGCCAGCGTCGGCCGCTCCCTGGAGGGGCAGCCGTCGTTGTGCCGTGGACGAGGCGCCACGCCTTGGGTACGCCTTTCGGCCCTCCCGACCACGGTCGGGGCGACACGTGGGGCGAGAGCGGTTCGCCGGACGTCGTGCGACCCGTTCCCGCCAGTTTGCGCTGCGACGGGCCGTCGGTTGGTCGCGCTGATCCGCCGCGTGCCGGACGTGTCAGGGCCCGGTCGATTCCACGACGAAAGGCAGTGGTTGACGATGGATCTACCCGTGGGCCAACGGGTGGCGGGCGCCGTAGTCAAGCCCCAGCCGCTTACCCGCCAGCTTACTTGGTGGGTGTTGGTCCTGCCTGCCCTCATGGTCCTGGCTCTCGTGCGCCACGACGTGTACTGGCTCGACTACGCGCACGTGATGGCCGGGGCGCTGTGGACGGGTACGGACATCTTCATGGGCTTCTTCCTGGGGCCGCTCCTCAGGCGGCTCACCCCCGACCAGCGTAAGGCGGTGATCGGCTGGATGACTCCCCGGACGCTCCTCTACCTGCCGGTCCTGGCGGCCACGACCGGGACGGCGGGGTGGTTTCTCGCGACCTGGCAGGGCATGCTCGCCCCCGCTGACCCCCAGCGCCCCTGGGTGCTGGCCGCGCTCGTGATGATCGGCATCCTCACCGTCCAGGGCTTTGGCATCCTGCTGCCCAACTCGCTTCGCACCTACCGGGAGCTTCACCGCCCCGATCCCAGCCTGGAGCGCATCTTTCGGCTGAACCGCTTCGGCAACGTGCTGGCGGGTGCGCAGGGGGCGGTGCAGGTTCTGATCATCCTGGTCATGGCGCATCTGGCGGTCGGCTGACCGGCGCCGTCGCGCCCGCTGGCAGGGCCTGCCCCCCGGCGGGCGGTAGGGGAAGGGTTTCCCCACCGCCCGCCTTCTTTGCGTTTCGCGCGCGTTGGCCGGACCCGACGGGCGCCGCTGCGGGCGGCCCGACGCCGCTGCCGGGCACGCGTCGCGCACGGGCGCGACGGCGGCGTAACGCCCGCGTAACGCCCCGCGCCCTACGCTAGTACGAGAAGTGCCCAGGCCACAGCGCCGCAGGGGCGGGCGCCATCGGGCGTCGAGTGGGCTGGCGGGCACCGCGCGAGCTGGGGAAGGGAAGTGGGTGTGAATGGGTCGGCTGGGTCGTGTGCCGAGGCGCGCTCGCGCGCCGCTTGTGGCGGCGCTGGTCGTCTTCGGCCTCGCGCTCGGAGGCCTGGGGTCGGTCGCGGGCGCGCAGGGCGGTAGTACCGCGTGGACACCGCTCGGCGGCGCGGGAACGATGGCCAGCGGGGCGCTGAGCCTCCTCTCCGCGAACGGGAGTCTCTACGTCGGCACGGACGGCGCCGGCGTCTGGTCATGGGATGGTTCAGGATGGCAGAGCCTTGGTGGTCTCACCGGCCAAGACGCGACGGTGACCGCGCTTGGCTCTTCGGGCAGCTCCCTGTGGGCGGGGACGGAGGCGGGGCGGGTGTGGTCCTGGGACGGCACGACATGGACCAGCCTTGTCGGGCTCCGCAATGCCCAGGACTGCGCGGCCGTGAATGTCGAGGCCGTCACCGCTGTTGCCTCCTTCAACGGCAACGTGTACGCCGGGACGGACGGAAGCGGCCTGTTCGCGTGGAATCCCACGTTCTCCGGGACTTGTTCCCACCAACTCGGCGTCGGCTCCGCGGGCAACTGGGCTCCGGCCCTCTCGTTCACAAAGGAAGCTGGCGTCGCGGCCCTTGCCGTCTCGTCGAGCGACCTCTACGCGGGGGGCACGACGGGCATCTGGT
>JAKASY010000513.1 GCA_021817625.1 Bacillota bacterium
CGGAGGTCTGCCGGCGGCGCTCACGGCCATCGGCGCCCGCATCGTCTGGCGCCAGGGTGACGTGGCCGTGGCCGAGGCCACGGGCAGCCACGAGGTGATCGACCCGATCGTGGCCTCGCTTCCGCCCGACGTGATCGAGGCGGTCGTGACCGGCCGCACATGCCTCGAGGCCGGGCCCGACCACATCACCCTCCCGCCGCACGAGGTTGAGCTGCCCGAGCCGTCCCGCCTCTGACGCGAGTCGAGATTCCCCAGGAGGTGTCTGATGATGAAGATTTACGGAGAGGCGGACGCCGACCTGTCGGTCTTGGCCGGCCGCACGGTGGCCATCCTCGGTTACGGCAGCCAGGGCCACGCCCACGCCCAGAACCTGCGCGACAGCGGTGTCGACGTGGTGGTCGGCGTGCGCCCCGGGCCCTCCGCGCGCCGCGCCGCCGACGACGGCTTCGCCGCCCTGGACGCGTCCGAGGCCGCAGGGCGTGCCCAGGTCGTGATGATGCTCGTGCCCGACGAGACGCAGCGCGCCCTCTACCAGTCGGCGGTCGCCCCGCACATGACGGCCGGCAAGGCCCTCGCGTTCGCCCACGGCTTCAACATCCACTTCGGCCAAATCGTGCCGCCCGCCGACGTCGACGTGTTCATGGTCGCGCCCAAGGCCCCGGGTCACCTCGTGCGACGCGAGACGGTGCGCGGCGCCGGCGTGCCCTCCCTGGTCGCGGTCCATCAGGACGCGACCGGCCAAGCCCACGCCATCGCGCTCGCCTACGCCCACGCCCTGGGCTCGACGCGGGCCGGCGTCCTCGAGACGACCTTCGCCGAGGAGACGGAGAGCGACCTGTTCGGCGAGCAGGCGGTGCTGTGCGGCGGCATGAGCCATCTCGTGATGGCCGGCTTCGACACCCTGGTCGAGGCGGGCTACCAGCCCGAGGTCGCGTACTTCGAGTGCCTGCACGAGCTCAAGCTGATCGTCGACCTCATGCAGGAGGGCGGCATCGCCTGGATGCGCCACTCGATCTCCGACACGGCCCAGTTCGGCGATTTGTCGCGCGGGCCGCGCATCGTGGACGAGTCCGTGCGCGCGCGCATGCGTGAGATCCTGGCGGACATCCGCAGCGGCGAGTTCGCGCGCGAGTGGATCCTCGAGAACCAGGCGGGAAGGCCGACGTTCCGCGCCCGCAACGCGCGCGAGAGCGCCCACCCGATCGAGGCCGTGGGGCGGGTGCTGCGGGCCCGCATGCCCTGGCTGCGTCAGCAGGCCGAGGCGGCCGAGGCGGAGATGGCGACCCGCGCGGAGGTGCGGGCAGGTGGCTAGGGCGCGCCGCCACGCGGAGGACGGCGGCCGCGCCGGCCAGAGCGGCGCCCAGGCGCTGCTCGACACCCTGGCGTCGCTGGGCGTAGACGTCGTGTTCGGCTACCCGGGAGGGGCGTCGCTTCCCCTCTACGACGCCCTCACGCGCTCGCCCATGCGACACGTTCTGGTCCGCCACGAGCAGGGCGCGGCGCACGCCGCCGACGGCTACGCACGCGCCACGGGGCGCATTGGCGTGGCGATCTCGACCTCGGGCCCGGGCGCCACGAACATGGTCACGGGTCTGCTCACGGCGCACATGGACGGCGTGCCGGTCCTGGCCATCACCGGCCAGGTGGCGACCGCGTCCATCGGCTCGGACGCCTTCCAGGAGGCCGACGTGCTCGGCATCATGATGCCGGTCACCAAGGCCGTGCTCCAGCCGCGCAGCGCGGGCGAGGTCGCGCAGGCGGTGCGCGACGCGATGCGCATCGCGCTGGCGGGGCGGCCGGGGCCCGTCGTCCTCGACCTGCCCAAGGACGTGCAGGCCGCCGCCGGCCGACCCGACGAGGTCGCGCGCGGCCCCCTGCGCCTGCGCCCGCACGCCGCCCGTCCCGACGAGGGCGCGATCCGAGACCTCCTGGAGGGCCTGCGGGCCGCCGAGCGGCCGCTGCTCCTGGTGGGGCACGGCGCGGTCGGCGCGGCCGTATCGGTGCGGCGGCTGGCCGAGCGCCTGGGGCTCGTGTCGGCGTCGACGCTGCTCGGCCTGGGTGTCCTGCCGGAGGGCTTTCCCGGCTACCTCGGCATGCTCGGCATGCATGGCACGGCCGAGGCCAACCGCGCTACCCTCGAGTGCGACTTCCTCCTCAGCCTGGGGGCGCGCTTCGACGACCGCGTGGTGGGCGACCCGAGCCGGTTCGCGCCCAAGGCGGCGATCGCCCACGTCGACATCGAGCCCGCGCACCTGGGACGCAGCGTCGACACGCGCTACCCCGTGGCGGCCGACGTCGCCGCCTTCCTGCACGTCACGGAGCGCCTCCTGGCCAAGGACGAGCGGCCGCTGGCATGGGGCGGCCGGCCGTGGCTCGAGGCGCCGTCCCGGGCGGCGCCCGAGCCGGAGGCGGACAAGGCCGGCCCGCTCTCGGCCATCACGGTGTTCTCGCGCCTGCGCCGGGTCTTGCGCCCGCCCTACCGCATCGTCACGGACGTCGGCCAGCACCAGATGTGGGCCGCCCTGCACCTCCCCGTCATGCGCCCGCGCGACTTCCTGAGTTCCGGCGGCCTGGGCACCATGGGCTTCGGGCTGCCGGCGGCGCTGGGCGCCAAGGCGGCGTTCCCCGACGACGAAGTGTGGCTCGTGACCGGCGACGGCTCGTTCGTCATGGCGGAGCACGAGCTGGCTACGGCGGTGACCGAGAACCTGCCCGTACGCATCGTCGTGCTGGACAATCGCGGTCTCGGCATGGTGCGCCAGTGGCAGGAGCTCTTCTACGACGGGCGCTACTCGCATGTCTCCCTCGGCAGCGTGCCGGACTTCGTCCGCCTGGCGGAGGCCTATGGCGTGCGCGCCTTCCGGCCCGAGAGCGCCGGCGCCCTGGAGCGCGACCTGCGACTGGCGAGCGAGGAAGCGGGTCCCGCGCTCCTGCACGTGCCATGCCGGCCCGAGGAGAACGTCTATCCGATGATCCCACCCGGCCAGAGCGCCGCCGAGCTCATCGTCGGCCCTGGCGCGGAGAGGTAGCGGCGGCAAGGAGATCGGAGCCGAAGACTTCGTCGCACCGGCGCTCAAGTGGGCGCCGGTGCG
>JAKASY010000514.1 GCA_021817625.1 Bacillota bacterium
TCTCCCGGGAATCGCGCTCGGGGGCCATCCAGCCGTCGTCGATGTTCACGTGCACGTAGCCGAGCGCCGCGAGGCCGCTCGTGACGAGCGCCTCCATCGTATCCTCGATCAGGCGCTCGTCGATGTGGATGCCGAAGCGGTTCCAAGTGTTGAAGCCCATAGGCGGCGTCAAGAGCAGGCTCTGGTCCAGCACAGCGCATACCTCCAACATGAATGCGAAGCCACGGCCGCATCGAGCGGCCCGAACCTCAACCGATGCCCGGCGCGCGCGGCGCGCCCGCAAGCCACACCGCCATCCGCCCGGGCGCGCGGTTGTCCCACGCGTAGTACGGGACGAGGCGCACGCGCGCGCCGCCGCTGTCCACGCCCGAGACGGTGACGACCCCGCCCAGGAGCTCCCCCTCCCACGCCGTGCGCGCCAGGAGGCCGGGCCGCCAGGCGACCTCCGGCCAGGGGGCCGACTGGTCCACCTCCTCCGCGCAGTACACCACGGGGCCACGCGTCATGGCCACCCTCCCGTGGTTCGCGCCCACCTCGGGACGGTCGGCTCGGACCTCCACGGGCATGGGAAAGCGCACGGTCAGCGCCTGCCCCGGCGCGAAGGAGGCACGCACACGGGCGTAGCCGCCGTCCAGGCGGACGGCGGCGAGCGGCTCGCCGTCGAGGTCGACCGCCACGCTGCGCGCCCAGGCGGGCACGCGTACGGCCACCTCCGCCGGACCCGCACCGGGCCCCTCGGCGACCACGCGCACCACCCCGCGCCACGGCATCCCGGTCTCCTGGCGGAAGACGCGCTCACCGCCAGCCAGGCGCGCTCGCACGCGGCTCGCCACGAACTGGTTCACGTACAGCGTGTCGCCCCCTGCGCTGTACACGAGCCCCGGCACGGCCGCCACGAGCCGCGCCGCGTTGGGCGGGCAGCAGGCGCAGCCGAACCACTCGGAGCGGTGCTCGCTCCCCTCGCTCGCCATGGGGTTTGCGTAGAAGAAGCGGTCGCCGCCGAGCGACACGCCGGCCAGAAGCCCGTTGTACAGCTCGAGCTCGATCACGTCGGCGAAGCGCGCCTCGCCCCGGCGCCGGTGCATGCGCGCGTTCCAGAGCACCATGCCGGCGGCGGCACAGGTCTCGTTGTACGCGCGGTCGTTCGGCAGGTGGTGGTCGGGGCCGAACCCCTCGATCTCGCCGGCCGCGCCGATGCCGCCCGTGACGTACATCTTCCGCCCCACCACGCTCTGCCACATGCGCTCGAGGGTCGCGTCATAGGGGTGGCCCTCGGCGCGGGCCGCGACGTCCGCCATGGCGCTGAAGAGGTACATGGCCCGCACGGCGTGGCCTTCGGCCTCGGCGAGCTCGGCCACGGGCACGCGGTCCTGGGAGTAGGCGGCGCCAAACCCCTCCATGTCCCACACCCGCCCCCGGCCATGACCGCGGCCGCGCTCCTCGAGGTGCCAGGCCGCGAAGTCCGCGTAGCGCTCGTCACCGGTCTCCTCGGCCAGCTTGACGAGGGCCAGGCCCACCTCCTCGTGGCCGTCGACCCAGTGCCGCCGCCCGGGGCCGAACGTGGCGAGGTAGTGGTCGGCGAGCCGCCTGGCGACGTCGAGCAGGCGCGTCTTGCCCGTGGCTCGGGCGTAGGCCACGGCCGCCTCGAACAGATGGCCGCCGCAGTACATCTCGTGGCTGTTCATGTCCGTCCAGCGCCGCTCGGGCGCCTCGAGCATGTTGCGGGTGAAGAGGTATCCGTCCTCCCCCTGCGCGCGCGCGACGATCTCGATGATCCGGTCGGCGCGTGCCTCGAGCGCCGGGTCGCGCCGCTCCATGAGCACGCACGCGGCGGCCTCGAGCGACTTGTAGACGTCGGAGTCGTTGAACGCGTAGCCACCCTCGAAGCCGCCCGAGGCACCGGCCGCGACGCGCTCGAAGTTGCGCACGCGGCCGGTGCGCTCGCACTGGTCGAGGCAGGCGGGCACCGTCACCGCGCGGTTGGCGTCGAGACGCGTGCGCCAGAAGCCGGGCAGGATGGCGCAGTCCTCGATGCCCATAGGGGTGAGCGCGTAGCCGGGCAGGTCGATCGTCCTCGCTCTCCTCTCATCGTGGCGTTCGTCGTTCGTGCCGCAACATCGGACCGGAGCCTCAATGACGGATGACCCGGACCACGTCGCCGGCACCCGTGTGCGCGGCGACGTGGATCTCGATCTCCTCACCCGTCGCCTCCTCGCGCGTGCGCACGGTGGCAGCGTCGGCCATGTCCGCGCGCAGGCAGGCCTCGACCAGGTCGCCGGGCGCGAAGCCGCCATCTCGCCCGCGTCGGACGATCCTCACCGACGGTCCGCTGCCGCGCCCGGCCGCGGCGTTCACGCGATAGACGAGAACCCCCTGGTCCGCCGCCCCCTCGTCGTTTCCCACCGGCCGTCGGCACTCGACCATGAGCGCCTCGGACGGCCCGAGCGGCAACGCGAGGAGCGCGCTCTCCCCGGGCGCCTCGACCGGCGTGAGGCAGACCTCCGCCGAGCCTGCCGGCCCGACAACGGCCACCTGGGCGTCGTCGAGCCAGCCGAGCCGCCACTTCTGCCACGCCAGGAGCTCGGGCGCGTGCCCGCTGATCAGGCCCATGAGGTCCCAGCCGCCCACGCTCTGGTGCGTGTTCGGCGGGTCGCCCGTGGGGCGGTAGTGGTAGAGGTCGGGCAGGCCCAGGGTGTGGCCGGTCTCATGGTCCAGGACCTTGAACCCCCAGCGCCACATGTCCTGCCCGAACGTCACCGCGTGGCGGACGACCCGGTCCTGCACCGTCACATGCAGGCCGTGGTCCACCCACGTCGGCGAGAACGTGATGGCCGCGGCGGCCTTCGGCACGACGACGTACACGAGGTCGTAGGCGCCGAAGTCCACGTCGCCGGCCGCGAGCGACACCGCCTCCTGGATGTACGCGTGGTGCGTCTCCGTGGAGATGCCGCGCAAGAAGCCGTAGTCCTGGTGCGAACGCGACATCCTAAGCCAGCGTGGATGCACGTCCGCCGTGAGCGTAAGCCGTCCGCCCGACGAGCGCCCCAGCCAGCGCGCGCCGCCCGGGACGACCCAGTCGGCGTACGTCGCG
>JAKASY010000515.1 GCA_021817625.1 Bacillota bacterium
CTCGTCCATGTAGTGCGTCGTAAGGAAGATCGTCAGGTTCTCCTTCGCCCGCAGCGCGTTCAGGTACTCCCAGATGTGCTGGCGGGTCTGCGGGTCGAGGCCGAGCGTCGGCTCGTCGAGGAACAGCACGCGCGGGTGGTGGAGAAGGCCGCGCGCGAGCTCAAGCCGCCGCTTCATGCCCCCCGAGAAGGTGCGGACCGAGCCGGCGCGCCGGTCCCACAGGCCGACCATGTTCAAGAGCTCGCGCATCCGCGCCTCGCGCTCCGCGGCGGCAACGCCGTACGCGTAAGCATGGAAGCGCAGGTTCTGCTCCGCCGTCAGGCTCTCGTCCAGGGTCGTCTGCTGGAAGACGAGTCCGATGGAGCGCCGCACGTCGCTACGCTGGCGGGCGACGTCGAAGCCGTTCACACGCGCCGTGCCGCCCGTCGGCCGCAGGAGGGTGCACAGCATGTTGATGGTCGTTGTCTTGCCGGCGCCGTTCGGGCCAAGAAAGCCGAACACTTCGCCCGCCGGCACGTCGAACGACACGCCCTTGACCGCCTCGAGGGTGCCGAACCGCCTCGATAGCCCCTCCACCTCGATCACGTCCGCCACGCACCCGCCCCCTTGGAACGCCCTCCTGGCGGACTCAAGGTAGGCCCGAACTTACCGGCCGTCAAGTCAGTCCTAGGTCTTGTACAGCATTGGTAATCTCGTTCTCTGGCAGCCAACCGGCGATCAGGGAACGAGCACGAAGCCGAACGGGTCGGTGAGATGGGTCAACAGGTCGGTCATGGCCCCTCATCGGGCAGTTATTCCCACCGCCCGCGATGGTCCGCCATGTCGAGGCGGTAGTGGCCGGCCCGAAGCATGGTCAGGCACGCGCGATTCTCAGCCTACTCCGGGGCCCCGGAATGGATGATCAGATGCGTGCCATCGACGCGCACGCGCAGGTGGGCCAGACCCTGTCGTGCAGGCCGGGTACTTCGCTGCACCTACGGGAAGATGCGGAACGTGCCGCGACCGGCCGCGACGACCTTTCCGTCCGGCGCCTTCACAACCGCGTCGGCGACCGCGAGCAGGCTTCCCGCCCGCAGCACCGTCCCCTCCGCCAGGAGGTCGCCCGCGGGCGCCGGCCTCAGGTAGTCGACGCGCAGGTCGACGGTGGACACCTCGCGCCCGGTCGCCGCCATCACGGCCAGATTGGCCGCCGCGTCCAGGAGGAGGGCGCTCAGGCCGCCGTGGATCATCGGCGCCGGCGTCTGCGTCACGAGCCACTCGCGCCGGTACGGCAGCCGCAGGCGCACGCGGCCCTCGGGCGAGCGCTCGACCTCCTCGAGGCCCAGGTAGGCATGAAGCGGCACCTCGCGCTCGGCCATCGTCCCGTGCCCCCCTTCCCGGCGTCAGGCCCGGACCGCCGTGAGCGCGTCCTCTTTCAGTCGGATGCGGTCCACCTTGCCGGCGGCGTTCGTCGGCAGGGCCGCCACGATGAGCACCTTGCGCGGGTGCGCGTAGGCGGGAAGGTGCTCCAGGGCGTAGCGGCGGATGGCATCCTCGTCGGCCTCGCCCTTGAGCACGACGAATGCCACCGGCGCCTCGCCCTTGGTCTCGTGCGGCACCGGCACCACGGCGCACTCGTGGATCGCCGGGTGGCGGAGGAGGACCTCCTCCACCTCCTTGGGGTAGACCTTCTCGCCGCCAACCTTGATCATGTCGTCCGCCCGCCCGGCCAGGCTGACGAAGCCCTCGGCGTCACGCCGCGCGAGGTCGCCGGTACGGAGGAAGCCGTCCGGTTCTAGGCGCTCCCTCGTGCGCTCGGGATCCTTGTAGTAGCCGACCATGACGCCGGGGTTGCGGGTCAGGAGCTCGCCCACCTCGCCGACCTCGACCTCGCTTCCGTCGCTCCGGACGATCCTCACCTCGACCCCGGGGAGCGCAAGGCCCGTCGAGCCCACGCGCCGGATGCCCCAGGGCGGGCTGAACAGGACGTCCGGGCCGCCCTCGGTGAGGCCGTAGCCGTCGCCCACGAAGGCGCGCGGGAACTTCGCCTGGAGATCCCGGATGAGCTTCTCCGAGGCCACAGCCGAGCCGCACATGATGAGGCGCACCGTGTCGTACGCCTGGCCGCCGTCGAACGTCTCCCGCAGCATCATCGAGAACATGGCCGGCACGCCGGAGATGAACGTGCCGTCGTGCTCGCGGATCGCCTCGAGGTAGGTGCGCGCCTCGAAGCGCTCCAGGATGACCAGGCGGCCGCCCGTCATGAGCGTCGCCTTGAGGGTCATGCCGGCGTTCTTGTGGTAGAGCGGCGCGGCCACGATCGCGCAGTCGTCCTCGTCGAGCATGAGCACCTTGGCGACGGTGCGGAAGTTCCAGACCTGGCCGCGGTGCGTGAGGAGGACGCCCTTGGGCCTGCCGGTCGAGCCCGACGTGTAGGCGAGCATGGAGAGGGCGTCCGGGCGGATGTCCGGCAGCGGCCCCGAAGCCGCCGCGCCATCGGCAAGGGCCGCAACGCCGTCGGCCGGCCCGAGGGCGTACGGGCGGAGGGCCGGCAGGGCCGAGGCCATGCGCCGGCCGATCGGCCCGCAGGCCGGCGCCACGAGGAGCGCCGCGCTGTCGCTGTGCTCGAGGATGAACAGCGTGCGCTCGTCAGGGAAGCGGTCGCTCAGCGGCACCGCCACCATGCCCGCGCGCATCGTGCCGAGGAGGGCCTCCACGTAGCGGTAGTCGTTGCCCGTGAGAACCCCGACGTGGGCGCCCGGCGCAAGGCCGGCCCCGAGCAGCCGCCGGGCGACGTCCTCGACGCGCGCCTCGAGCTCGCCGTAGGTGACGCGCACCGCGCCCTGCACGATCGCCACGTGGTCCGGCTCATAGCGCGCCATGGGCAGGTGGATCCGGCTCAGGTCGTACCGCACGCGATCGCCTCCATGCCGTCCGGAAGACCCACGAGACGGCCTCAGGGCACGAGCACGAGCTTGCCGAAGGCGCCGTGCGCCTCGAGGTCGCGCTCGGCCCGGGCCGCGTCGGCGAGGGCGTAGACACGCTCGACGACGGCCTTCACGGCGCCCCTCCCGACCGCGGCCAGCAGCGCCGTAAGCTCGCCCCG
>JAKASY010000516.1 GCA_021817625.1 Bacillota bacterium
GGACCTGCGAGGCGCCAGGTCGGGGCCGCGGCGGCGAACGGTAGGAGCACGCCTCCACCTCCACCGCCCAAGTATGCCCAGGAGCGGCATAGCCCCCAGGGCCTGGCCATAGGGTCGGCTCGGGGGGGAACGCCATGCCGAACCCAACGCCAGCCGGCAGGGCCGACGCGCTCCAGAGCGCGGTGCGCTACCTCCCGCAGGATGTCGCCCGCGCCCTCTTGAGCCTGCCGGGCGAGACCCAGGCCAAGGTCGAGGAGATTCGCCTGCGCGCCGACCAGCCGCTCGGCATCACCGGCAGCATGGGCGAGCCCTTCGTCACACCCGCGGGGCTGCCGACCACGGCGGCGGCGCTGGCCCTCGCCGTGCCGGCGGCGGCGGTGCGCTCGACCCTCGAGCGCATGTCGGGATTCAGCCTCTACACCCTCGAGGAGGAGCTCCGGCAGGGTTTCCTCACCCTGCCGGGCGGTCATCGCGTCGGCTTCGCCGGCCACGCCGTGGTGCGCGACGGCAGGCTCCACGCCATGAAGTGGGTGGCCTCCCTGAACATCCGCCTGGCCACGGCAGCCGCGACGAGCGCGCGCGCGACGGTCCTGCCACGCCTCGTCGACGGCGAGGGCGGCATTCACTCCACGCTCGTGGTGGCGCCGCCGCGGGCCGGCAAGACCACGCTGCTGCGCGAGCTCGTGCGACTGGTGTCGTCGGGCGTGCCGGAGCTTGGCGTGAACGGCCAGGCGGTGGGGGTGGTGGACGAGCGCTCGGAGCTAGGCGGCGCGAGCGAGGGCGTGCCGACCCTTGCGCTCGGGCCGCGCACCGACCTGGTCGACGCCTGCCCCAAGGCCGAGGGCATGTTCCTTCTCGTTCGGGCCATGGGGCCGCGGCTCATCGCGACGGACGAGATCGGCCGGCCGGAGGACGCCGTGGCGGTGGTCGAGGCTGCCACGGCGGGCGTGCGGGTCGTCGCCACCGCGCATGCCCGCAGCGTCGAGGAGGTGCGCGCGCGACCGAGCCTAGAGCCGCTCTGGCGGGCGCGCGTCGTGGAGCGCTTCGTCCTCCTGAGCCGCCGCCGTGGCCCCGGCACGGTGGAGCGCGTGCTCGACGCGGACGGCCTCGACGTCGTGGCCGGCGAGGGCCGTCGGGCCGACGGGCGCCCGGCGTGAGCGCTCTCGCGCTTCGCCTTCTCGGCAGCGCGCTCCTCGCCGCCGCGCTGGCCGGCGCCGGCCTCGAGGGCGGCATGCGCGCGCGCCGCCGGGTGGCTGAGCTGCGCGCCCTTGTGCTCGCCGTCAGCGTCCTGCGCAGCGAGGTGGCCTTCGCCGTGACGCCGCTGCCGGCCGCCCTGCGGCGCGCCGGCGACGCAGCGGCAGGCGGCGTCGGGCGACTGCTCCAGGCCTGGGCGCAGAGCCTCGGCCAGACGGGCGAGGGGCGGGGGCCGGCGGCCGCGTGGCAGTGGGCCCTTCGCGGCGAGGGACGCCGGCTCTGCCTCCGGGCCGAGGATCTCGTGCCGATGGACGAGCTCGCGCAAAGCCTGGGACGCTCGGACCGCGACGACCAGACGCTCCACCTCGAGCGTGCCGCCGCCCGCCTCGGCGCCCTGGCCGACCGCCTTGAGCCGGAGGCCGAGCGCACGGCGCGCCTCCTGCGCGCCCTCGGCCTCCTCGGCGGCCTGGCCGCGGCGATCCTCGTCCTCTAGGAGGGAGCGCGGCCGTGACGATCGACCTCGACCTGGTATTCAAGGTGGCGGCCATCGGCATCGTCGTCGCGTTCATCGACGTCGTCCTGACCAAGGCGCGGCGCGACGAGTTCGCCCAGGTCATCACCCTCCTTGGGATCGCCACGGTGTTCCTCATGGTCGCGCAGTTCCTGGCGCACTTCTTTCAGGCGGTCCGCAGCATCTTCAACCTCTGACGCGGGAGGGAGCGCGTGGCGAGCATCGCTCAGCTGGCCGGCGCCGGCCTGATCGCCGCCCTCCTCCTGTCCGTCGTGCGCCAGCACAGTCCGGCCTTCGGGGTGGTCCTGTCCCTGGCGGCGGCGGTGGCGATCTTCCTCTTCCTCCTGCCGGACCTGATCGAGGTGGTCCGCCTCGTACAGGGCTACGCCCTGGCGGGGGGCGTGGCCGAGCGCCTGCTCGGCACGGTGATGAAGGTCCTTGGCATCGCCTACCTGACCGAGCTCGCCGCCGGCGTGTGCCGGGACACGGGCGAGCAGGCGCTGGCCCAGCGCGTCGAGCTGGGCGGCAAGGTGCTCATCCTCCTGCTCGCGGTGCCCGTCCTGAACGCGGTCCTCGCCCTTGTCCTCCGTCTCGTGCCCTGAGCGAAAGGGGGTGCCCGTGGCCGTGCGCCTGCGCCCGATTCTGACCGCCGTCCTCGCGGCCGCGCTCGCCGTGGCCGCGCCGCCCCTCGCGCGAGGGGTCCGGGCCGCCGCCCCGACCGCGCCGGCGGGCCCGCCGGCACCGACCAGGCCGGCGGCACCGACCGTTCCGGCGGCTCCCGGCGCCGCTGCGGTTGGCGGCGTCGGGCCCTCGGCCGGACCGCAGGGCGGCGGCGTCGGCGCGCCCGCCTCCGCTCCGGCGGCAGCCGGTGCAGGCAGCGGCGACGCGGCCACCGCCGCGGCCCTCGTGCAGGCGGCCATGGCCCACCTGCCCACGGCGCATCTGCAGAGCGTCCTCCGCAGCGTTGCCGCCCAGGCGGGCGGGGCGCCGCTGCCCACCCTGGCCGACACCGTGTCGGCCCTGGCGCACGGGCGCCTGCCGCTCGCGCCGGGCGTCCTGCTCAGGCTTGTGATGCGGGACCTTGCGCGCGAGGTGACGCTCGAGGCGAGCCTGCTTGGCAAGCTCATCGTCCTCGCGGTTGGCGCCGCCCTGCTCGACCTGTTGGGCCGCGCCCTGGGCCGCGAGGAGGCGGCGCGCCTGGGCGCGGCGGTGGTGCACCTCGCCCTGGTCGCCCTCGCCCTCGCGTCCTTCACCCTTGGCTTCGCCCTCGCACGCAGCGTCGTGGGCGATCTCGACAGCCTGATGGAGGCGGTCTTGCCCCTCATGGTCGGCCTTCTGGCGGCGATGGGCGCGGTGACCTCGGCGGCCTT
>JAKASY010000517.1 GCA_021817625.1 Bacillota bacterium
CGCGCTGCCGGCCCTGGCCGTAGGCATCACCGGCGCCGCCTTCTACGCTCGCCTCTTGCGCTCGACGATGCTCGAGGTCATGTCCCTCGACTACGTCCGTACCGCGCGCGCCAAGGGCATGAGCGAGCGCACGGTCCTCTTCCGGCACGTCGTGCGCAATGCCCTCATCCCGTTCGTCACCCAGATGGGCATCGACTTCTCGGGCCTTCTGGGCGGGCTGATCGTGACGGAGGTCGTGTTCGGCATACCGGGCCTGGGGCTTCTGGCCAATCAGGCGATCGGCAATCTCGACCCGACCGTGATCGTGGGCGAGACCACCTACACGGCCACGGCCGTGGTCATCGTGAACCTCCTCGTCGACGTCGTCTACGCCCTGCTCGACCCGCGCATCTCCTACAGCTGAGGCCTGCCGGCTGCGCGACCGGTCTGTGCGCCCCGCTCTCCTACCGGAGGGCGGGGCTCGCCGCTCGCCGATGCGCTCGGCTCCTGCCCGACGACGCGCAGGCGCTCGCCCACCTGCACGCCGCAGGCGCTCGCCACTCCTTCGCCCACCTCCAGGACGGCGCGCGCGCCGCGGACGAAAGGCCCGAGACGCCAGGGCCGGAGCGGTGCCACTAGCGCCAGCACCGTGCCGTCCTCGGCCAGGTATACGGCATCCACCGCCATGCGCATGCCCAGGGCGTGCACGGCGTTGCACGGCTCGATCCAGAGGCCTTCGCTCACACGCAGCGCGCGGCGCCCGAGCAGCCCCCACGCGCGCGCAAGCATGCCCTGCGCGCGCGCCACCCGGCCCGCGACAAGCGTACCGTCGGCGCGCTCGACGCGCACCCAGCCGCGCCGCCGCGCGCCACGGACGGCAGCCGGCGGGGCGCTCTCGACCGCCGGCGCCGTCGAGGCTCGACGCTTCACCGCTCCGCCGCCGCGAACGCCCAGGCGCAGCCGCACATCCGCCACCCTTACCCAGCCGTCCGGGCCCAGGCGCATGCTGCGCCGGGGCATCCCGTCCTCGCCGTACACGTGGTGCGGACCCACGGCATCGACGTGCCAGGCGTGGCCGAGCCGAGTGAGGCGCGCCACGGCACCGCTTGCGTCGGTCGGCACCGGCGCGTCCACGCCGGCGACGCCACGCCGTCCGAGGATCCACGGTCCCCTGCCGGCACCCACGGCGATGCGCTCCTCCGGCCCAACGTGGCCGGCCGCGACGCGCGCGGCGCGCACCACGGTGCGGCCGCGGATTTGGCGGGACTTGCGGCGCAGGCGCGCCGCCGCCCGCGGCGCTACGCTCGCCGCCGCGAGAACCAGCAGCACGATGCCCGCCTCTCCGGCGGTCACGTGGATGGTTGCCCGCCCGCCTGCGGTAGCCAGGGCCACGGCGAAGAGCGCAAGGGACGCCGCGAGGTACCCCCCGAGCACCGCCGCCGCGGCGAGGCCGAGCGCGACGACGACCGGCGAGCGCAGCGGACCGCGCGGGAGCCGGTCTCCTGCGGCCCTCACTTGAAGATCCCCAGGCTGAGCGCCCTGAGCACCGCTGGGCCGAGGACCAAGAGGAACAGCCCCGGCATGATGAACATCACCATCGGTAGGAGCATCTTGACCGGCACCTTGGCGGCGGCCTCCTCGCTGCGCAGGAGGCGCAGGCGGCGCAAAAGCGTCGACTGCGCCCGCAGGACGCCGCCCATCGCCGTGCCGAGCTCATCCGCCTGGGCGACGGCGCTGGCGAAGCGCGCAACGTCTTCGACGCCCGTGCGCCTCCCCATCTCCCGCAGCGCCTCCCCTCGCGTCTGGCCGTAGCGCATGCGCGTGAGCGCGAGCCGGATCTCCTGCGACAGCGGATCGTCGTGACCCTCGATCACGCGCGCCAAGGCGGCCTCGAAGCCAAGGCCCGCCTCGACCGTGGTGACGAGCAGGTCGAGCGTGTCCGGCAGCGCTCGCCCGATGTCGCGCCGACGCCGCTCGGTGGCCTGGGTGAGGCTCATGGCGGGGATGAGCGCGCACAGCATGAGGCCGAACAGGGCGGCCAGCACGACCACCAAGGGCGGCGCATGCGCGATCAGGCCGACGGCAAGGCCCGCGACCAAACCGAGGACGGACAGCACGAGGCGCTCCAGGAGCACGAGGCCCGCCTGGGCCGGGGGACGCCCCGCCTGCTCCAGCGTGCGCCCGAGCCCCTCCAGCACCGCTCCGGGCGTCATGGCAGCGATGCGCTCAGCCCAGCTGCGCGCCGCCGGAAGAAGCACGCGCTCCTGGAACGAGGCGTGCTGCGCCGGCATCTGCCCGGCCGCGATCCGCCGCACCGCGGCGCGCAGCCGGCTGGCCGGAAGCGCCACCATGGCCCGCGCGGACAGGGTAGCCGCGACGACCCCGAGGATCATCAGGAGGAGGGGCGGCACGAGAGACGCGGCCTCAGACATCGATGCGCCCCACCTTTCGGATCCAGCTGACGCCGATCGCGTCGAGCACCACGATCGTGAGAAGGATGCCGAGGCCCGCGCGGGTCGTCCACAGGATCGAGACGAAGCTGCCGGCGGTGCCGATCAGGATCAGGGCGAGGCCCACCGGCAGGAGCGTGAGGATCGTCGCGGACAGCCGGTTCTGCGCAGTGGCCGCGCGCAGCCGCTGCCGCAGCTGGATGCGGTCGCGCACGGTCTCGGCGATGGCGTCGAGGATCTCGGCCAGGTTGCCGCCGACCTGGCGCTGCACGGCGATGGCCGTGGCCACAAGCGCGAGGTCGCCCTGCTCGAGGCGGCCCGCGGTGGCGAACAGGCTGTCCTCCAGCGCGACGCCTAGCGAGGCCTTGCGGTGAGCCTCCAGGAGGTACGCCCCGAGCGGCGCCGGGCTCTCGCGCGCCGCGGCCAGCATCGCCTGCGGCAGCGCGTAGCCGGCATGCAGGGCGGCCGACATGAGGACGAGGGCGTCGGCCAGCTGGCCCTCCATCGCCCGCATGCGGCCCTCCGCTCGCTGGCCGAGCCACATGCCCGGCGCGGCTGCCGCCGCCGCACCCGCCAAGAGCGCCGGGATGGGCCCAACAAGGAGGGCGGTCGGGCCGCCGAGAGCGACGGCCAGCGCGG
>JAKASY010000518.1 GCA_021817625.1 Bacillota bacterium
GACCACGACGACGGCCGCTGCTGCCGCCACCACCGCCAGCCCGAGGCGACGGGAGCTCGTCCCGAGCGTGAGCACGATGAGCACGACCTCCATACCCTCGAGGAAGACCCCCTTGAACGCCACGGTGAAGCCGGTGGCGTCACGGGGCCCGCGGCGCCAGTGGGTGCCGCCGCCCGCCGTGGGGCCGCCGCCGCCCGCCGTGGGGCCGCCGCCGCCCGCCGTGGGGCCGCCGCCCGCCGCAGCGACAGCATTCCCCACGGCGGTACCGCTGGGGGGCGACAGCTCGCTCACGGTCGCCGCATAGATGGCGTCCTCGTCGTGCGCGGCTTTGTGGCCGCTCGCCCGTAGGACCGCCTTGCGCAGCCAGTTGAGGCCGAGCACGAGCAGGAGCGCACCGACCACCACGCGGAGGGCGTCGATAGGCACGTAGTGAGCGAGGGGGACGCCGACCGCCGCCACGAGCACGGCGAGCACGGCGATGGCGGCAAGGGTCCCCTCGATCGCCGAGCGCCACCCTCGGCTCACGCCAGAGGCGATCACGATCGTGAGCGCCTCCACCATCTCGACTGCGCTCGCGCCGAACACCGCGAGGACGAGGATCACCGCCGAGGTGGTCACGGGCACATCACGGGCTCACCGTACCGTTCGCGGCACGTGCCGCCGCCCGCCGGAGGCGGCCCCGCCATCGACCGGCGTGGGGCTCTCGCTAACCTGCCGCCGTGCGTCGCAGGGGCGTGGTCGCGGCGGCCGCCGGCGCCTACGTCCTTCTCGGCCTCCTCGGCTGGTGGCACGTGCTCGCCGGCGGCATCTCGCACACCATCGCCGCGCAGGGTTTCGGCGACCCGGAGCAGCAGGTGTGGTTCCTCGCCTGGGTTCCCCACGCGCTCGGCAGCGGCCTCGACCCGTTCGTGAGCCACGCCATGTTCGCCCCAAAGGGCATCAACCTGATGGCGAACTCGAGCATCCTGCTCCCCGCCCTCCTGTTCTCGCCCGTCACGGTGCTGTTCGGCCCGGTCGCCGCCTTCGCCGTCGCATGCGTGCTGGCGCCGGCGGTGAGCGCCTTCGCCGCCTTCGTGGCGCTTCGCCGGTACGCGCCCTTGGCCGCGGCCGCCTTCGTCGGTGGCCTCTTCTACGGGTTCTCGCCGCTCGTGCTGCACGAGCTCGCCGACGGCCACCTCCACGTGACGCTGCTCTTCCTCCCCCCGCTCGTGCTCGTGACGCTCGACGACCTCCTGGTGTCGGAGCGAGGCTCGGCAATGGGGCGCGGCGCCCTGCTCGGGCTCCTCCTCGCCTGCCAGTTCCTCACCTCCCTCGAGGTCTTCGCAATGGTCGTCGTGCTCTCGGCCGCCGGATGCGTGCTCCTCGCCTTTCGCTTCCCCCGCCGCGTGCCGCCACGCCTCAGGCGGATCGGCATCGGGCTCGCAGCGGCCCTCGCCACCGGTGGCGCCCTTGCCGGCTACCCGGCCTGGGTGCTCCTCTTCGGGCCGCGCCGGTACACAGGGCCGGTCTTCCACCATGCCGGCGCGTACGTGTCCTGGCTGAAGGCGATCGTGTGGCCAATCGGAGGCAGCCCGCCAGCCGTCTGGGCGACCTACGCGGGCATCCCCGTGCTCGTGGCGGTCGCGGGTGGGCTCCTCTCCGTGCACCGCTCTCCGGCACGAAACCCCCCCGTCCCCCAGGGCAACGCCTCCCGGACGGCACGAGCGCACAGCGCGGCGAAGACGGCGGCACCCGAGCCGGCCGCTGTGCTGCGCTTCTCCGCCGTCATGGCGCTCGTCGCCTACGTCTTCGCCTTTGGCGGGACTCTGCACCTCACGCCGCGGGTCGGTACAGGGATCCCGCTGCCGGACAGCGTCCTCTCGCACCTGCCGCTCCTGGAGAACATGCTCCCCGTCCGCTACAGCGCCATGGCGGACCTCTTCCTCGGCCTGGCTCTCGCGGTCACGCTCGACCGGCTGGCGGAGCGTGCCGCCGCCCGGCGCGCCCGTCACGCCGGCGGCCGGCTGACGAGCCATCTCGCACCGTTTGCCGCCGGGCTTGTCGGCGCGGCCGCCCTCGTCTCGCCCTTCCTCGGGTCTGGGTGGCCCTACCCGGCCCGGAACCTGAGCGTTCCGGCCGCCTACCGGAGCCGCGCCCTCACGAGCCGCCTGCCCCCGGGCACGGTGCTCGTCGGCCAACCCCTGCCGAGCGGCTTTCGGGCGGACCCGCTCGCTTGGCAGGCCGAGGAGGCGATGCCTTACAACCTCGTGGCCGGATACGGGTTCGTGCCCGGAGCTCGACGAAGGGCGACCGAAGCCCTGCAGCCGAACGCGGTGAGCGCCGCCTTTGCCGACGCGCAGGTCGGCCTCTTGCCTCCACTGCCCACCCGGTCTCAGATCCTGTCGGTGAGACGGCAACTGCGAGCCTGGGGGGTCACCGCTGTCGTCGTCCTGCCCGTGCCGAAGCAGCCTCAACGCCTGGTCGCTCTTCTCGTGGCGGCGACCGGGGACCGGCCACGACGCCTCGAAGGCGCCTACCTCTGGACTGACCTTCACCTGGGCTGAAGCATCGTCACCTCCCCACCGCGGGCCGCCGCGGCACCGGCCGCCGCCTGCTCTACAAGCCTTGGCTCACCACTTAGGACCATCCACTCCTCGTTGCGGAGTCGGCCCACGGTCCCCACCTTCCGGCCGCTCGGGTCGTGGATACCGATCTGGGCGCCGATGTACCTCTTCTGGTCGAACCGCAGAACCTCCACCGCTCCCCTAGGCGCGCACATGGCGACGAGGTCGTCGAGCGACACCCACGACTCGTCGTTGTACGAGAGGACCATGAGCCGCGCCCGGGTCGAGCGCACGACGCTCGCCAGCGCGCCCGGCATCGTCGCCCGCCGGTTGAACGCGCTCGCCGTGGCCTCCTCGCGCGAGTCCGTCCGCTTGCAGGCGACGCCGTAGTGCTCGGGTGCGTCCCAGCGGACGAGCGTCTCCCACACGTGGTAGTTCGTGAAGTAGCGGTGCTGGTTGTAGGGCGGGTCGAGGTAGGCGAAGTCGACGGGCGGCAGGCGGCCGCACAGCTCGACGGCGTC
>JAKASY010000519.1 GCA_021817625.1 Bacillota bacterium
GGCCGCCTTCGGCCGTGTCCGGGCGCGGCCCGGTCGGCAAGGAGGCATCCCCCGGCCCCGCGCGGCCCGTAGGCCGGCAGCCGGGCGGGCCGAGACGGGCCATCTTTGGGCGCATTCGCCGCCGTGGGGCGCGGAGTCCTGTAGGTCGCGGACGTCCGACGCGTGCGTCGCTCCCGCCCGGCGGGCGACGCTCGGGGGCACGCTGTCCGCAAGGGCCGACAGCGCCCTCACGTTGCCCTCTGGCCCGTGCGGGCGTGGCGGCACTCCCGTCGTAGCTGCCCGCCTGCGGCCCGGCCTTGGAACGGGCGCGGTCGGCGTCCGGCAGATGGCGCCGTGACACGGCGGCGCGTCCCGGACCGGGGCCGGCCAACGGCCCGACGTGGGGGCGGCCAGCCGGCCTTGACACGACACCGATTGGTGACATATGGTCGCGTCGAGGCGTCGAATGGTGGTGGGGCGCCGGACGCCCCGACCGCGACGAACGCTTGGCGGCCGGTTGCCGCGCGAAGCCAGGGGCCGCGGACGGGACAGGCCGCCGCCGGCGGAGCCGGCGGGCAGAGAGTCGATCCATCCCGCCGCGTGCGGGACGAGGGGGAGAGACGCGATGAAGGACACCCTTGGCGTCCAGACCATCCTGCACCCGGTCTCCGATCTGGCGAAGGCAAAGGCGGTGTACAGCGCCCTCCTCGGCGTGGAGCCGGCGAGCGACGCCCCCTATTATGTCGGCTTCGAGGCCGCGGGCCAGCACATCGGCCTGGTGCCGGGGGGCGGGCCGCAGGCGATGGCCTCGCCCGTCGCCTACTGGCACGTGGCGGACATCGAGGCGAAGCTGGCGGAGGTGATCGCCGCGGGCGCCCGCGTCAAGGAGGCGCCGCGCGACGTCGGCGGCGGGCGCCTCGTGGCGACGGTCGTCGACCCCGACGACAACGTTCTCGGGCTCATCCAAGATCGCTGAGCGCCGCCGCCGCCCGCGCCGCCCCGAGCGGCCGGTGGGGGCGGGCGAGGATGCGAACGTCCCTCGCCGTCGCGTTCGGGGGAGCGTGCCGCGGCAGGACCAGCGCGGCAGGATGCAACAGGAGCGGAGGGATGCGCTCGTGGCAGGGCAGAGGTCGGGGAGAGCGCGCGCGGGGGCGAAGACAGGGGCCGAGGCCTGGAGCGCCGAGGAACGGTCGGCGCTACGCGAGCGGGCGCAGGAGCTGAAGGCGGCCAAGCGCCAGGGCGGGGGCGCGGGCGACGGGGCGCAGGAGGTGCGCGCGAAGATCGCCGCCATGGCGGACGACGACCGGGCGCTGGCCGAGCGCATCCACGCGATCGTCACGGCGGCCGCGCCGGACCTCTCGCCGCGGCTCTGGTACGGCATGCCCGCCTACGCCAAGGACGGCAAGGTCATCTGCCACTTCCAGGACGCCCACAAGTTCAAGACGCGCTACGCCACGCTGGGCTTCAGCGACAAGGCCAAGCTGGACGAGGGCACGATGTGGCCCTGCGCCTACGCCCTGTCCCAGCTGACCGCCGCCGACGAGGCGCGCATCACGGCGCTCGTGAAGCGGGCGGCAGGCTGAGGCGGCGGACGGAGATGGGGCCCTGCCCAAGCGACGGCGCGGCCGGCCTTAGGCGGCGGCCGCGAAGCGGTGGAGGGTCGACGCGCACCCGCGCCGCGGCGGTCGACCTGGGCCGAGCGCTTGCCCTTTTGGCAGCCGCCCGTGCCGGGAGAGGGCGCCGGCCGGCCTCTCCACCCAGGGCCGGCGGCGGAGCGCCCGGCCGATGAGAGACGCCTTCCGGGCCATTGCCGACCCGACGCGCCGCGAGCTGCTCGGCCTTCTGGCGGGGGCGGACGAGCTGTCGCTGCACGAGATGGCTGAGCACTTCCCGATGGGCCGCACGGGCGTGGCCAAGCACCTGGCGATTCTCAAGGAGGCCAACCTCGTAATCGACCGCAAGGTGGGAAGGGAGACCCGCTACCACCTGAACGCTCTGCCGCTCAGCGAGGTGAAGCGATGGGTCGCGTTCTACGAGCGCTTCTGGACGCGCCGGGTCGACCGCCTGAGGAGCCTCCTGGAGGAGGAGACGCCGTGAGCGAGAGCGAGACGGTCTCCCTGGACTTCGAACTCAAGAGCCCGATCGAACGGGTGTGGCACGCCTTGACCGACGCCGCCGCCCTCTCGGCCTGGACGATGTTCGAGACCGACGACTTCCGGGCGGTCGTCGGCCACAGGTTCCGCTTTCGCGGCAAGGCGGACAGCGGCTGGACGGGCGTCGTGGACTGCGAGGTGCTGACCGTCGACGCGCCGCGCGAGCTCGCCTACACATGGGCGGCGCAGGTGGGAGGGACGCCGCTCGCCCAGACCACCGTCAGGTGGACGCTCACGTCGGCGGCGGGCGGCGTCACCCGCCTTCACCTCGACCAGAGCGGCTTCGACCGCGCTGCCCGGCAGGAGATCGGCGGCGCGACATACGCCTGGAGGCACATGGTCGGCCAGCTTCAGAGCCTCCTCACGAACGGCTAGACGGCCGGGCGGAGGGCGCCGCCCGCGGCGCCGAGGCCGTGGCGGTCGGGCGGCGCTAGGTGGGCGCGGCGCCGCGAGAGGCACCAACCCGGCGATGGAGCGACGCTGGCGATGGACCCTAGACAGGAGCAGGCGGGGCCGGCCGCACACCACGCGGCCGGCCGCCACGATCGGATCCGGGTGCACGCCGCGCGCGAGAACAACCTGAACGAACGGGCGCCCGGGCCGATTTCGCGGCCGCCCGCGCCACCCTCACAGGCCAGCACCTCGCCGCGCAGGTCGGCGCTTGAGCGCGGCCGCTTCGTTGCGACGCCTGCCGCCTTCTGACGGCGGGCCTCCGCCCGCGCTCCGGGCGGCGGCCTCAACGCGGTTCGGACTGGCCCCTGGGGCGCCGCAGGCGGGGAAGGCGCCACGAGGCCGGCACGGCCACCAGGGTCGGCGCCTCCGGCGGCCGCCACCAGCGCTGGATGACCTCGCGCAGGATGGCCGCGATGGGCACGGCGAGCAGGGCCCCGATCAGGCCGCCGACGCTGAAGCCGGCGAACACCCCGAGGAT
>JAKASY010000520.1:0-661 GCA_021817625.1 Bacillota bacterium
ATCTCGGCCTCCTCGAACGTGAGGAGCTCGACCGGCGCGTGCGGCAGGGGGGCGGGAGGCAGGGGCGCGGAGAGCTCGGCCCGAAGGCAGGCGGCCGCCGCCTCCGGCTCTGGCGGCCCTGCCCGCTCGCCATCGAGGGCCGCCAGGCGGTCGAGGGCGGAGCGCACGGCGGACGCCTCGCGCCTCTCGATGGCCTCGCCGCCGAGGGCGTCGAGGGCGGCGGCGGCGGCGGCGGCCCACTGCGCCCAGGTGCGGGCGGCCGCGAGCCCCGCCAGGCCAGAGCGGACCAGGATGGCCATCTCCTGCGCGTCGCCGGTGCGATCGTCGCCCGCGACCGCGGCCAGGCGCTCGCTCGCGCGTCCGCCCGGCGTGCGCGCCAGGCGGTCGGCGAGGGCACTGGCCTTCGGGGCGTCGGCTGGATCGCCCGGCCCGGCGAGAAGCGCGAGAAGGCTCTCCACGCGATCGTCGGCCCAGAGCTCGAGCAGGTGCGCAAGGAGCGTTCCCGCCGCTCCCTCGCGCAGGGGCGCCGGGGGGCGCCGCACCGTCAGGCCGAGCGCGCCGAGGCGCTCGGCCACGCGCCTGAGACCATCGCCGGGGCCGACGCAGGCGACGCGATGGGGAGCGGCCTCAAGCGCCAGGGCGGCGACGAGGCGAGCGGCCG
>JAKASY010000520.1:671-3056 GCA_021817625.1 Bacillota bacterium
CTCGGCGGCGGCATTCGGCACCGCCACGAGCGCCGCTGGCGTGGCCGGGACGACGGGCGCGGGCGGGGGCGCCCCCAGGGCGTGGCGCAGGCGGGCGGCCGCCGGCGGCTCCGCCGCGCCGGCGGGCGCCGCGGCAAGGTAGGCGCCCACCTCGCCACCGAGGACGCATGCCGCCACCAGGACGGCCTCCGCCCCGGTAAGGCCCGCGAAGCCCCACAGGTCGAGGTGGGATGGCGGTGCGGCCTCGCCGCTGCGCAGGCGCCTCGCGGCCTCGCGCAGGAGCTCCGGAGGGTGCGGCCGGCCCGCCAGGGCGGCGTCGAACGCCTTGAGCGTACGGAAGGCGCGCTCGCCGATGGCGCCCGTGCGCCGGGCCTCGTCGGGGCTCGTGCCGGCCGTGGCGAGCTCGTCGCGCAGAGTGACCAGGGTGGCGGCCAGGGAGGGGGAGGCGTGGGGCCAGCGCTCGCGCGCCAGGGCTGCCTGCATGACGAGGAGGCGGGCCGAGGGCGGAGGCGGCTCCGGCCGCAGCGGGTCGAGCAGGCGGGTCGCGAGCGCGCGCAGCGTAAAGACCTCCACGCCGAAGCCGCCGCCCGCCTCCCCCAGGCGCAGGGCAAGGATCTCGGCGGCACGCTGGGACGGCACGACGACCCGGTGGCCGGCCCACGGGTCCGCGCGCACGGCCTCGCGCACGTGGGCCAGGAGCTGCTCGAGCGCCTCAACCGCCGGACGCGTCACGACGCGCGCCGCCACAGCGCTCCCTCCTCTACCGCTTTGTCCCATCCCAGCATGGCGTATCAGGCGCTCACTCCAGGTCGCAAAGGGCGCCGAGCGAGCGCACCACCACCACCGCCTGGGCGGCGTCCAGCCGCGCGCCGCGCAGCACGACGCCGCGGAAGTCGATGCCGTGCAGGATCGCCCCGCGCAGGTCCGTGCCGGCGAGGGCGGCGCCGGTCAGGGAGGCCCGGCTCAGGTCGGCACCGCGCAGGTCGGCTCCAGTGAGCACGGCGCGCGTGAGGTCGGCGTCGATGAGGCGCGCGCGCGAGAGCGCGGCCGACGCGAGAAGGGCCTCGCGCAGGACCGTCAGGCTCCAGTCGCCGCCCTCCACCCGGGCGCCCGCCCACTGCGCACCCTCGAAGCCCGAGCCCACCATCTTGCAGCGCGTGAAGCGCGCCTCGAACAGGCCGGCGCCGCCGAACCGGCAGTTGAGGAACGCCGTCTCCTCATGGCGCGAGCCGCCCAGTCGGGCGAGCTCCAGGTCGCACTCCTCGAACCGGCAGGCGCGCGTGCGAGCCTCGACCAGGGTCGCCGCGCGCAGCCGGCAGCGCACGAGCACCGCGCCGACCAGGTCGGCGCCGCGCAGGTCGGCGCCCTCGAGGTCCAGGTCCTCGTAGCGCCCGTGCGGCTCGAGGCGGATCGCCGCCATCCCGCGCCACCCCCCAGCCTGCTCGGCATCGGTTCGCGCCTGGCGGGTCGCCTACCTGCGGTGGCGCGACGCTGCTGGGCCGGGCCGAGCGGGCGACACGCCGGGGCTGCCCGCGACGTAGAAGCGCCACGGGAGGTCCGCGCCCCGGCTCAGGCCGATGCGGGGTCCCACCCGCACGTCCTCGGGCGGCGGCGGCGTCCCCGCGGCCAGGCGGAACGAGCGCCCGGGCGGGGGAGGGAGGGCCGACGCGCCGACCATGTCGAGGCCGTAGTCGCGTCCATCCACGCCGAGGGCGGCGGCGAGGCGAGCGGGCCCGGCGCACAGCCAGCGCACGTACGCGGGCGACGCCTCACCGCCCTCGCCGCGCACGGGCGCTCGCGCGGGGCGCCGCATGCCGGCCCGCAGCCGGGCCATCGCGTCGATGCCCGCGACCGGCTCAGCGCCGCGCAGGAGCACGGCCGCCGCCCGTCCCGCGTGCCCGGCCACGACGTTGAGCATGAAGTGGTTGCCATAGGTAAAGTAGACGTAGGCGCGGCCCGCCTCGCCGAACATCACCTGGTTCCTGGGCGTGGGGCCACGGTAGGCGTGCGAGCCGGGGTCGAGGTCGCCCATGTAGGCCTCCACCTCGACCAGGCGCACGACGAGCGCCTCTTCGTCCAGGCCGCGCACCAGGTACGCGCCGAGAAGGCGCCTCGCCACCACGTCGGACGGCTGGGCCAGCTCCTCCCGCGCGAGAGGACGAAACGGCCCATCCCCGCCCAGCCCAGGACCTGAAGGAGGGGGCGGCTTGCCCACCAGTGACACCGGACTGTTCACCCCGCTCGAGCTGCGCTCGCTCACGTTCCCCAACCGCCTCGCAGTATCGCCCATGTGCATGTACTCCTCCCATGAGGGCCTTGCCTCCCCCTGGCACACCGTCCACCTCGGCAGCCGGGCCGTGGGCGGGGCGGGCCTCGTCCTGGTCG
>JAKASY010000521.1 GCA_021817625.1 Bacillota bacterium
CTTCGCCCTGGAGCACGGTACGCACCGCCAGCCGCTGCCGGTCGGCGGCCGCCACGAGGTGGGCCAGGACGACGCGCATGCGCGCGACGGCCTGGGTGGAGCCCTGAGCGGCCGCCTCGCGCCGCACGGCCAGCGCGGAGTCAGTCCGAAGCGTGGCGTCGACCGTGTTGAGGTTGGAGATGGCATCCGCCGTCTGGCTCGAGATCGCGCTCAGGCGCGCCTGCCCGGCGCTGATCTGCGCCAGGGTGTGCGTCAGCTCGTGCTCGAGCAGGCTACGAGGCACGGGCATGGCGCCGACGGCCGACGTCGCGAGGGCCGCGGCCGCGACGGCGCCAGCGAGGAAGAGCGGGCCGTAACGTCGCCAGGGCGGGCGAGTGCGGGGCAAACCTGCAACTTGCTTCGATCGCATTGGTTGCGGCTTTCGCCACGAGCCCCGCGTTCCCTGCCGAACTCCGACAGCGAAGCGGGCGGACGGGCAGGAATCGCCTTGGGGGGGCGCGAATTGCGGGCGGCCCTGGCCGGACGGCGGCAGCGCCGCCGGCCCGGCGCGCCACCATCCCAGCGGAAAGGGGAGTCCGCATGCGCCCTGTGTCCCGTCGCGCCCTCGCGACCGGCGGCCTCACGGCCGCGGCCATGCTGGCAACGACAGCCCTCGGCACGACCTTCGCCTCGGCCGGCAGCCACCACCGGGCCGCCGCCACACCCCAGTACGGCGGCACCATCGTGTACGCCCTGCCGACCCAGACCAACATCCCCTGGTACTTCCCCATCCGCAACGACGCGAACGCGAGCCTGTACACCGCCCAGTTGTCGGGCCTGCTCTACCAGCCCCTCATCTATGTGAACGACACCCTCGCCATCGACTACAGCCAGTCGATCGCGTCCAAGATCACCTACAACAAGGCCGGCACGGTCTTCAACGTGTTCATGAATCCCAAGTGGCACTGGTCGGACGGCCAGCCCATCACGAGCGCGGACGCGCAGTTCAGCTGGAACGTGCTCATGGCGACGGAGCAGTCGAACGCGCCTGCGCCGTGGCCCTCCTCCTCCCTGGGATCGGGCGGCCTGCCCAACGACTTCAAGAGCTTCAAGGTGGACGGCCCCTACGAGTTCACGATCACGCTCAACACGCCGGTGAACCAGGTGTGGTTCGAGTACAAGGGCATCGGAAGCTGCCCCATCCTGCCCAAGCACGTGTGGGACCAGTATCCGAACAACATCACCCAGGAGATCACCTACCTCGGCCAGAACGCGACCGACCCGAGCTTCGACAGCGTCGTGAGCGGGCCGTTCAAGCTCCAGAGCGCGATTCAGAACCAGGCCTGGACGCTCGTGCCCAACCCCAGGTACGACGGGCACAAGGCGTACGTCTCGCGCCTCATCCTGCAGTACGAGGGCTCGGACACGTCAGAGTTCGCGGGCCTCAAGACCGGCACGATCCAGGTTGGCTACCTGCCGGCGGCCGAGTACAACGCACGCCTCGAGCTGCCCGACAAGATGTGGGTCGCCTACCCGTTCTCCTACCGCTTCGCGTGGGGCAACCTCAACAAGGGCGCGGAGAACGGTGTGAACACGATCTTCGGCCAGCTCTACGTGCGCCAGGCGATGATGGAGGGCGTCAACATCAGCGCCATCAACCACCTCATCGACCACGGGTACGGCGCGCCGGAGTTCGGGCCGATCCCCACCCTGCCGAAGACCCAGTTCCTCGACCCGCGCCTGACGAAGCCCATCTACCCCTACGACCCGGCCAAGGGCAAGGCGCTGCTGGAGGCGCACGGCTGGAGCGAGCAGAACGGCGTGATGACCAAGGGCGGCCAGAAGATGTCCTTCACGCTCATGTACCCGAGCGGAAACCTGGCCACCACCCTGGAGATGGAGCTCCTCCAGTCCAACTGGGCCAAGGAAGGCATCCAGGTCACGCTGAACCCGGTGCCGTTCGCCACCCTCGTGGGCAACCTCTCCGACCCGAGCAAGTGGGAGATGGTGAGCGGCATCGGCATCATCTACGGCAGCTATCCCTCGGGCGAGAGCATCTTCTACGAGCTGCACGGCCTCGACGCCGACCTCGGCTACAACGACCCGACCGAGAACAAGCTCATCCAGGCCACGACCTCGCCACAGGCGAACAACGCGGCCACGATGAAGGCGTTCTACAATTACGAGTACTACACGGCCCAGCAGGTGCCGGCCATCTGGCTGCCCAACAACGCGGCCTGGGACGAGGTGGCGCCCAACGTGCACGGCTTCAACGCCTACACGGACAACTGGGTGACCGGTGGCTTCCTGCCCCAGTACTGGTGGGTGAGCTCCGGGAGCTGAGCCCCCTCCCCCTCTCTCGTCGCGTCCGACGCGGGGACCCCGGCGCAGGGCCGGGGTCCCTCTTCGTCGGTGCCAGCTGCGGGCCTGGGCGCCGCGTCCCCGCCCCCGGGGCGCCGGTCAGGCGGTCGACGACTGCAGGTCGTGCTGGTACCAGCTGCGGGTGCCCTGCTGGCCGAAGCCGACGGCGTAGTTCCAAATGCTATGCCCGCTCGCTGCGGCGCGGACGCGGTCCGTGTGGCCGATCGCCCAGTTCGTCACGATGCCGCCCTGGGCGCCTGGGAGGGGGCGAAGTGCACGGTTTGTGGTTGACCCTTGTGTGGCCGCCATCACGCCCAGACGGGCATTGGGCCACGGATGAGGTCCAGCCGAGCAACGGCGATGCGAGGCCACCGTGTGAGATGGACCGCATCGGCGGCGGCGGCGCCCAACACCCATAGGGCGGGTCCGGCGCGCGCCGGCGGCAGGATGGCCCTAGGGTCGAAGTCGGAAACCGCCGCCATGAATGCAGCGGCGAGGGCGGGCGCACGGGCGCGCAGGCGTCGTGCCCAGCGCCGGAGGGTGTCGGACGCAACCCCGATGCCCTCGGCGATGCGCTCCCAGGACATGCGTCCTTCATCGTGGGTGCGCACCGCGTCTTCGCGCACCTGGGTCGGTACCTGCATGTACGGCGTGATGCACACCGGGTAGAGCGTGATCGTGACCACCGGGCATTCGGCCCGCCCACAGATCGGA
>JAKASY010000522.1 GCA_021817625.1 Bacillota bacterium
GGTATTGGTCTGGGTACGAGACCATGGGCGGAAGGGATCAGGCGTACAACTACTGGCGCACGGACGGGAACTTGTGGGCAGGAACGAAGGGCGCCATCGCATGGCTGCGAGAAACCCACGACTGGGTGAACGGCTTGCCGCCAGAGCGGGTCAGGAGTTGAGAGGTCAGATAGGGAGCAAGCCCTTACAAAGCGGGTGTTCGCCCTTGCTCTACACAGGCAGGTCGGAGGACATCTCGACAGAACCCCCTTCGAGAGCGGCACCAGCGAGGAGGTCATCATGGATACCGAGTGGATTAGTCTGCGCGCCGCCTCGGCGATTTTCGGCGTCCGTCCTTCGACTCTGGAGGCTTGGGATGCGGGCGGCCTTCTCGACGAGATGGGTGTAGCGAGGCGAGACGTGGCCGGTGGTCGCCGTCAGTACCGCGCGGAAGACGTCCGACGGGTTCGCGGAGAGATGACGACGACGACTACGATGAACTTGGACGGAAAGCCGATTGGTGACGAGGATTGAAGGGAGGGAGCGAGATTGCTCTCGGAAGGCTCCGACCGTGACATGCCGCGAAGGACTGCTTCAGGGAATCGTCTCTGCACCGAGTGTGGTGGGGAGCGCATTCGCGATGCGGAGGAGTTGCTGGCGTGGCTTGCGCATGCGCCTGCTGCCCAACCCTGCAAATGAGGCTCTTGTGACGCATTTGTGGGTCGGTTGACGTAAGACGAGAGGCGTTGGGCGCGGTCCAGCCCACCCTGATCGGCGAGGCTCTGGCGGCGCCGGATATGGCGGCGTGAGCAGGCCGAAGGCCGCCCGCCAGGCAAGCCTACAGCGCCGCGTTCTCGCTGGCCAGGGCAAGGCAAGTGGGCGGCCCCAGATCGGCCGAAAACCGTCCTCCACTAGAGCAGCCCCAAGCGACGCGTGAGCCTAGGCCCCGCGCCAGCCGCAGCCTTCGGGGCACCCACGAATGCAGAAGAAGACCCACTTTGCTTTAGCCCTGCCGACCCCGATCCATCGCGCCTCCTAACACCACGCCCTGGGCCCCGCACCCCGTGAGCGTCGGTGCCGCCATGCCCTGCGGTACCCGCCCGATCGGGTTAGGCAGCCTCCGGATCGGCGCACCCGTGTCCGCCCCCTGGTCACTCGCCCCCTGGCCTTCTGCCCGCTACCCGTTACGCCATCACACCGGCACTACGGATCGGCCCTGACGTCATGACAATCATCGGCATGTGGTCTATTATTCGCGACATGAAACAGAGTGAATTGGGGGCTACGTCCGACAGCGAGCGCAATGCCCTCCGGGCGGTGGTCGAGGTGCTGATCTTGGGCGAGCCGTTCGCGCTGGCCCTGTCGTCGGCGTCCGGCCTCACGCTGACCCAGATCCGGACCCTGCACATCGTGCGACATGGCGGGGTATACGCAGGCTCGGTGGCGCACGCTCTGGGCGTGCCCGCTTCGTCGCTGTCCCGCATCCTGGAGCGTCTGGAGCAGCGCGGTCTGGTGGCGCGCGCTGTGGACAGGGCCGACCGACGGAGGGTGGTGGTTGCCGTGACGCCGGCCGGCGCGGCCTTTGTCGACGGCCTGCCGGGCTTGGGTCAGAGCCGGATCGGACAAGCCGTCCACGCCTTGGGCGAGGACGAGCGTGAGGCTCTGGTGCGCGGCGTAACCGCACTGACGGAGGCCAGCCGAAGGCTGCTGGACGGAACGCGCCAGGCCAATGTGGACGCCTACGTCGAGGAGGAGACGGTTGGCGGCTATGGCATCTAGCGAGCACCACCTGGGCATCGCCTACAAGTGGATCGCCCTGTCGAACACGACACTCGGCGTCCTGATGGCGTCGATCAACGGCACCATTCTTATCATCTCGCTGCCGGCAATCTTCCGGGGCATCCAGGTGAATCCCCTGGTGCCGAGCCAGACCGGTCTCTTGTTGTGGGTGATGCTGAGCTTCAACGTGGCGACGACCATTCTGCTCGTCACCTTCGGGCGGATCTCGGACTCCTTTGGCCGCGTCCGGTTGTACAATGCCGGCTTTGCCGTGTTCACGGTGGGGTCCATCCTGTGCTTTCTCACGCCCGGACTTGGCGTCACGGGCGAGGGCGAGCTCATCGCCTTCCGCTTCGTACAGGGTATCGGCGGCGCCTTCCTGTTCGCCAACAGCGCCGCGATCCTCACGGACGCCTTCCCGCCCGACGAGCGTGGCCTCGCCCTTGGCCTCAACCAGGTTGCGGCGATCGGCGGCGGCGTGATGGGCCTGATTCTGGGCGGCCTTTTGTCGGCCGTGGACTGGCGGTTGGTGTTCCTGGTCAACGTGCCGATCGGCCTCGCCGGCACGATCTGGGCCTACATCGCGCTGCGCGAACAGGTCACCGATCGGGAGCCGGCCCGCCTCGACCTCCTGGGCAACCTCACCTTCGGCCTTGGCGTCCTCGGTGTCCTGGTCGGCCTCACGTACGGGATCATCCCCTACGCCAGCCACCCCATGGGCTGGGCCAGCCCCCTCGTGCGCGCGGCGATCATTGGCGGCGTCGTCCTTCTCCTGCTGTTCGTCTGGATCGAGGGTCGCGTCGACCGGCCGTTGTTCAACCTCCGCCTGTTTCGCATCCGCGCCTTCACCGCGGGCAACCTGAGCGGCTTTCTCGCCTCCGTCGGACGGGGCGGCCTGCAGTTCATGATGATCATCTGGCTGCAGGGCATCTGGCTGCCGCTGCACGGCGTCGCCTACGTGAACACGCCGCTGCAAGCCGGGATCGACACGATTCCCCAGATGGTCGGCTTCCTGATTGCCGGCCCGATCAGCGGGCGCCTCTCGGACCGCTTCGGCGCCCGGTGGTTCGGCTTCGCGGGCATGATGGTCACCGCCGTCGCTTTCGTGCTCCTCGCGCTTCTGCCCGCGAACTTCGCCTACTGGCAGTTCGCGCTCTACATCTTCATGGTCGGTATCGGCATGGGCGTGTTCGCGTCGCCCAACACATCGGCCATCATGAGCTCCGTGCCCGCGCTGTACCGGGGCGCCGCCTCCGGCATGCGGGCCACCTTTCAGAACGCCGGC
>JAKASY010000523.1 GCA_021817625.1 Bacillota bacterium
GGGGGGCGGGGGCCCGGCACCGGGGCGACCCTAGGACCCAGAATCCCGGCGGAGCTCCGAGGCCGATGGGTACGCGAGTGCGCAGCGGGGCCCAGCCGCCCGCTCTCGTCGACCACCTGCTCCCTAGGTCGCCCTGGCCCGCACGTGGCTCGATCGTTTTCTTCGTTCGCGGGCGACGCGCCCGCCGGCAGGGTTCTCCTGCGACTCTTGGGAAGCACCCGCGTAGGCTCTGGCCGCACAGGGACAGGAGGGGCCGCATGACCGGGCCGTACGTGCTTGCGCTCGACCAGGGCACGACGACGTCGCGCGCGATCGTCTGGGACCGCCATGGCCGCGCCGTCAGCCAGGGCAGTGCTCCGCTCCGCTCCGCCCACCCCAAGCCCGGCTGGGTCGAACACGACGCCCTGGAGCTGTGGGAGGGCCAGCTCAGGGCGGCACGCGAGGCGCTTGCCGCCGCCGGCGTCGCGCCCGGAGAGATCGCCGCCATCGGCGTCACGAACCAGCGCGAGACCGCCGTGGTGTGGGATGCCCGCACGGGCCGGCCCCTCACCCCGGCGGTGTCCTGGCAGTGCCGGCGCACCGCCGACCTGTGCGACGAGCTGAAGGACGGCGGGTGGGGGGAGGTCATCCGCGAGCGCACCGGGCTCGTCGTGGACCCGTACTTCTCCGCCACCAAGCTGCAGTGGCTCCTGCGCAACGTGCTAGGCCTCGCCGCCCTGGGGCGGGACGGGCACGCGCGCTTCGGCACCGTGGACAGCTGGCTTGTGTGGAACCTGACCGGCGGCGCCGTTCACGCCACCGACTGCTCGAACGCCTCGCGCACGATGCTCTTCAACATCCACAGCCTCGAGTGGGATCCGGACCTGCTCGGCCTCTTCGGCGTGCCGCACGCGCTCCTGCCCTCCGTCCACCCGTCGAGCGGCGTCATCGGCCAGACGGTGGAGGACCTCTTCGGCCGCGCCATCCCGATCGCAGGCGTCGCCGGCGACCAGCAGGCCGCGCTGTTCGGCCAGGCCTGCCACGCCCCGGGCGATGTCAAGGCCACCTACGGCACCGGCTGCTTCATCCTCATGAACACGGGGCCCAGGGTGGTCCGCTCGGCCGGCGGCCTCCTGGCCACGGTCGCCTGGGAGCTCGAGGGCCACGTCACCTACGCGCTCGAGGGGAGCGTCTTCACGGCCGGCGCGGTGGTGGGTTGGCTGCGCGATCTCGGCGTGCTCGACGACGAGCGCGACAGCGCCGCGCTCGCGTCGTCGGTCGAGTCCACGGGCGGCGTCTACCTCGTGCCGGCGTTCAGCGGGCTGGGCAGCCCGTACTGGGACGCTCGCGCCCGCGGCGCGATCGTGGGCCTCACGGCCGGCGCCGACCGCCGGCACGTGGTGCGGGCCGCGCTCGAGGGCATCGCCTATCAGGTGGCCGACGTGCTCGAGACGATGGAGCGCGACTCCGGCATCCGTCCAAGCCTCGTCAAGGCCGACGGCAAGGCGTCTGCCAACGACTTCCTCCTGGCCTTCCAGGCGGGCATGAGCGGTGTGCCGGTCGTGCGCTCCGGGCTTGTGGAGGCGACCGCGTTCGGCGCGGCCGCCCTCGCTGGACTGGCGGCAGGGGTCTGGCACAGCCCCGCCGAGATCGCGCGCCTGGCCGGCCCGGGCGTGCGCCTCGAGCCGGCGCTGGAGCAGGCGGAGGCGGAGCGCCTGCGCGCCGGCTGGCGGCGCGCGGTGGAGCGCGCCAGGGCCTGGGCGCAGTGACGCTACCCGATCGCCGCGCCGAGCGCCGCGCGCGCTTGCGCGCGCTCGAGGGCGGCAGGTTCGACCTCCTGGTGGTCGGCGGCGGCATCACGGGCGCGGGCGTGGCGCGGGAGGCCGCGCTTCGCGGCCTCTCCTGCGCGCTCGTGGAGCGCCGCGACTTCGCGCACGGCTCGAGCAGCCGCTCCACGCGCCTCATCCACGGTGGCCTCCGCTATCTCCGGCAGGGCGACTTCCGGCTCGTGGCCGAGAGCGTGCGCGAGCGCCAGAACCTCCTAACGATGGCGCCGCATCTCGTGAAGACGCTGCCCTTCGCCTTTCCCGTCTACCGGGGCGACCCGGACGGCCTCGCCCTCCTGCGCCTGGGCCTCACGCTGTACGACGCCTTCGCCGGCCGCTCGCTCGCGATGCGCCATCGCGCGCTCGGGGCGGGGGCCCTTACGTCGCTCGTGCCCTTCCTTGCGCGCGACGGGCTCCTGGGAGGCGCGACCTACACCGACTGCCGCACCGACGACGCGCGCCTCACGCTCACGGTGGCGGCGTCGGCCGCCGAGGCCGGTGCGGTCGTGGCGAACTACGCCGAGGTCGTTGCCTTCGAGCACGACGGCGCCGGCAGGCTGGTCGCCGCCACCGTCGCGGACGCGCTCTCGGGGGAGCGCATGCGGGTGAGCGCCGGCCGCACGCTCGCCGCCGTCGGCCCCTGGGCCGACGGCCTGAGGCGACTGGACGCGGCCGGGGCGCCGCCCCTGCTGCAACGCACCCGCGGGGTGCACCTGTGTGTCCCGCACGAGCGCCTGCCCCTCGACTGCGCCGTCATCATGCGCGGCCGCGACGGCCGCCTGATGTTCGCCGTGCCGACGCCGGGGTACACGTACATGGGCACGACGGACACGGAGTTCGACGGCGACCCCGACGAGGCGGGCATCACGCCTGCGGACGCCGCCTACGTGCTCGAGGCCGTAAGCCGCACGTTTCCGGGCACGGGCATCGCGCCGGCGGACGTCGTGAGCGCGTGGGCCGGCGTGCGGCCGCTCGTGCGGCCGCGCGGCGACAGGAGCCCCTCGGCGATCTCCCGCGACTATGTCCTGTTCCCGGCCCCGTCCGGGCTCGTCACCGTGGGCGGCGGCAAACTGACCGCCTTTCGCGCCATGGCCTCGAGCATCGTCGATCGCCTGTTCCCGAAGACGCGCGGCGCGGCCTCCGCCTCGAGGTCCCCCCTTCCCGGGGCGGGCGCGCCCGACGACGCGACGGTGACGCAGGTCGCGCGGCGCACCGGGCTCCCGCCTGAGTGGGC
>JAKASY010000524.1 GCA_021817625.1 Bacillota bacterium
GCCGGCTCGACGACGACGGCGGCAGGGAGCCGGGAGAGCGCCCGGCCGGGGCCGCCGCGCCCGCGGCGGGCGAGGACGCCTCGGGCGGCAACGCGCCAGCGCCCCAGCAGGGCGAGCGGCCCCAGAGCCCGATCCACACGCTGTCCATCATCGGCCAGATCGAGGGGCACGTGATCCTGCCGTCGCAGTCGAAGACCACGAAGTACGAGCACGTGATCCCGCAGCTCCTGGCGATCGAGCAGGACCCCGACGTCAAGGGGCTCCTGGTCACCCTCAACACGGTGGGTGGCGACGTCGAGGCGGGGCTGGCGATCGCCGAGATGATCGCCTCCCTGCGCAAGCCGACGGTGTCGCTCGTGCTCGGCGGCGGCCACTCGATCGGTGTGCCGGTCGCCGTCGCCACGCGGCGCTCGTTCATCGTGCCGACGGCGACCATGACGATCCATCCCATCCGCCTGAGCGGCTACGTGATCGGCGTGCCGCAGACGTTCGAGTACCTCGACAAGATGCAGGACCGCGTGGTGCAGTTCGTGTGCGCCCACTCCCACGTGCCCGAGCGCCGCCTGCGCGAGCTCATGTTCCGTACGGGTGAGCTCGCCCGCGACGTCGGCACGATCCTTGTCGGCCGGGCCGCGGTGGAGGAGGGCCTGATCGATGAGGTCGGGGGGCTCGGCGCCGCGCTCGCCTGCCTGGGGCGGATGATCGAGGGGCGCCCGGCGCGCGGCCGCCACGGCGCGAGCGCGCCGCCCCTCGCGGTCGCGGGCCGCACCCGCGGGAACGGGGAAGGAGGCGAGCGCCCACGCTCTACACGGTGGTCCCGCCGGAATCGCTCGTCGAGGCGGCCGAGAGCCCCCGTGCCGTGACGGCCGACGTGGGCGGCGTGACGGTGCTCTGCCTCGTCGACCCACGCGGTCACCTGCGCGTCGAACGCCTGATCACGACCGACCCGGCCCACTACCTGGACCCGCGTCTCAGGCCTGGGAGCGACGTCACCGCGCTCGTGCCGGAGGCGGCCGTCGAGGCGGTGCGGCGGCCGGTCGTAGGGGGCCGCCCGTCCGCATAGGTAGCGCCCGGGGGTACGCCCATCGCCGCCTGGACCGCCGCCCTGCTCGGCCTCGTGCAGGGATTGACCGAGTTCCTGCCCGTCTCCAGCTCCGGCCACCTCGTGGCCGCGCGCGCCCTTGCGGGCGTCGCCACGCCGGGCGCGGCGCTCGAGGTGTGGCTGCACCTGGGCACGCTCCTGCCCGTGGTCATCGTCTATCGCCAGGCGCTCGCCGACATGGCGCGAGGCCTTGTGGCGCGGGACAAGGGCGGGCGCGGCCGGGCGGCGCTCGCAGCGCTTCTCGTCGCCACCGCGCCCGCGGCCGCCGTCGGCCTCTTGGCGCGCGATAGCCTGGAGGCGGCGTTCGCCGCGCCGCGGGTGGCCGCCCTCGGTCTGCTCGGCACGACCGCGCTCCTCGCCTCGCTGGCCTTCGTGCCGGCGGCGCGCCGAGCGGGCGACAGAGCCGGCGCTCCGGCTCCTGCGCCGCTGCGCGCTGCCATCATCGGCCTGGCCCAGGCCCTCGCCCTGGTGCCCGGACTGTCGCGCTCGGGCAGCACGATCGTCGCCGGCCGCTGGCTCGGCCTTGCCCCGGACGAGGCGGCCGCCTTCTCCTTTCTCCTGTCGGTGCCGGCCGTGCTGGGCGCGGCCCTGGTGGAGGGCGTATCGCACGGCCTCGGCGGCATCGGCCCGGCAGCCGCCCTGAGCGGCTTTGGCGCGGCGGCCCTGAGCGGCTACGCGGCCCTGGCGCTCGTGCGCCGCCTGGTCGTGCGCGGTCGCCTCGGCCTGTTCGCGCCGTACACGCTGGCGGTCGCGGTGGCCGTCCTCTGGCGGCTCTGACCGCGGCGGGCGTGCTCGGCGCGTCTGGGCCGCCTAGGCCTCGACGGCCGCCTCGGGTGCCAGCGCCGCCACGCCATGGCGCACGAGCCACTCCTGGATGAGCACCTTTCGCGCCAGGCGCTGGCGTGGCGGGCCCATGCGCGCGGCGCCGTGGCTGCCTCCCTGCAGGCGGACCATGACGGCCTCCACGCCGCGCGCGCGCAGGCTCGCGAACAGCTCCTCCGCCTGGCCGACCGGGCAGCGGTAGTCGACCTCGCCCTGGATGAGGAGCGTGGGCGTCGACGCCGCGCCGACGTGCGCCAAGGGCGAGTGCTGCCAGAGGTGCTGCCAGCCGTCCCAGGGCGTGCCCGGGGCCTCCATGGCCATCATGTAGTAGCTGATGTCGCTCGTGCCGAACATGCTCAGCATGTTGCTGATGAGCATCTCCGGGATGGCGCAGGCGAAGCGGTCGGTGTGGGTGAGGATCCAGCTCGACATGTAGCCGCCGTAGCTGATGCCGTTCACGGCCATGCGCCCGGGATCGACCCAGCCGCGGGCGATCAGCTCGTGCACCCCGGCCATGATGTCCTCATAGTCGCCGCCGCCCCAGTCCCCGATGCACATGGCGGCGAAGTCCTGGGAGTAGCCGGTCGAGCCGCGCGGGTTCACCAGGAGGACGATGCGGCCCTCGGAGGCGTGGTGGTGCACCTCGTGCCGGTAGGAGCGGCCATGCGCGCCGTGCGGCCCGCCGTGCACGATGAGGGCCAGCGGGTAGCGCTCGCCCTCGCGAAAGTCCGGCGGCCGCACGACGAACGCCTCGATCTCGACGCCGCCCGGCCCCTCGTAGCGGATGGACTCGCTCGGGCTCGTGCCCCACGCCTCGACGATGGAGGTGTGGAGATCGGTGCGGCGGACGGGCGCGGCCGGCTTGCCTTCAAGCCTAAGCTCCCAGACCTCGGCGGGCAGGGCGTCGTCGTCGATCACGCACCACAGCCGGTCGGGCGCGAGGGAGAATGCGACCGCGTTGCCATGCCAGCCCTCGGGCAGGAGCTCGACGAGCGTGTCGGGCCGCTCCGGGTCCAGGGCGCACAGGCGCACGTCGCCGCCGTCATGCACCAGGAAGTACAGCCGCCGCCCGCCGCTGTCCCAGGCAAGGGGCGAGGACGACCCCATGGGTGTC
>JAKASY010000525.1 GCA_021817625.1 Bacillota bacterium
TCGGCCTTGCCGCGCCGCTCATGGACGGCGAGGTGGCGCGCGCCGTCGCGGACGGCAGCCTGCGCGAGCGCTTGACGCGATTCGTGCCGCGCGCCGGCGACGTCGTCATGGTGCCGAGCGGTGTGCCGCACAGCGCCCGCGACGTCGTGTTCTGGGAGGTCCAGCAGCGAAGCGACCGCTCCCTCCTGGCCGAAGCCGTCGACCTGTGGGGCCGACCGCTCGCGCCGGACGCCGTGCGCGCCCAGGTGGCGGCCTTTCTTGCGGTGGCACGGCGGGGCGCGGTGCCGCGCGCCCTCTGCGCCCGGGGCGTGCTCGACGCCGCGCCAGGTCCGGGGGAGCGGCTCGCCCTGGCCGGCTGCGCCCACTTCGCCATGGAGGCCTGGGGCGTAGGGGGCGAGGCGACCCTGCCGCCCGGCGCCTACACCGTGCACAGCGGGCGCGTGGCGGGCGACGGCGCGGCCGAGGCGACGCTTGGCCAGAGCTTCCTCATCGGCCCCAGGCCCGCCCGCGTCACGGCCGGGCCGGAGGGCGCGTGCCTGCTGCGGGCATGGCTGCCCGACGCGCACACGACGGCCGCGCTCGAGGCCGCTGGCCGGCACTTCGAGGCGCTATAGCCCGTCCCGGTCCTCGCCCATGGCGGCATAGGCCTGTGCCCAGGCCGCCACCGGCTTCACGCTCCTGACCACGAGCGGCGGCGCCGGCAGGCTCGGCTTCACCGCGCTCCGGGCGAGAAGGGCAGCGCCCAGGGCGACCAGCTCGGGCTCCTCCACCACCTCGAGCGGGCAGGCCAGCATGCTCGCCCGCACGCGCATGGCGAGGTCCAGGCGGGCGCCGCCGCCGATGGCGCGAACGGCCGCGGGCGCAGCCCCGCTCTCCCGCGCCACGGCGTCCAGGGCGACGGCCGCCGCGCGCCCCCAACCCTCGAGCATGGCCCGGGCCAGCTCGCCCCGGGTCACCTCCAGCGGCACGCGTCTGAGCCGGCCGCGCGGATCGTCGCCCCAGAGCGGGGCGTCGAAGCGCATGCCGCGCGCACCCGGCGGGACGGCCTCGGCCTCGAGGGCGAGGGTGTCGAGCGGCGCCCCGACCAGGCGGGCGAGAGCCGCCAAGCCGGCGCCCGAGTGCAGGGCGGCCAGGACATATGAGCCACCCCCCGGCCCGACCGACACCGCCCGCCCGTGCTGCAGGCAGGCCTGGCGGCCGGCCTCGGTCGGGCGCGCGCCGGGCAGGGAGACGGCGTAGAGGGTCTCGGCCGTGCCGAGCGAGTCGAGCACCAGGCCGGGCGCGCGCACGCCGGCCGCCCAGGCGCCCACCGCGTGATCGTGGCCGCCCACCGCCACGACGGCGTCGCGACGGCGTGCCACGCCGGGAAGGGCATCCGACCTGAGGGGGGCCAGCACGCTCCCGGCGGGGCGGACGGGCGGCAGGGCGGACGGCTCGCCCCCGACCGCCCGCACCCACTCGTCCTGCCAGGCGGCCTCGAAGGGCGACCAGAGGTGGGTGCGGCAGGCCTGGGAGGGCTCCATGGCGCGGCCGCCCGACAGGGCGTAGGCCACGTAGCCGCTCAGGCTGAGCCAGGTCGCCATGTCCCGGAGCACCGAAGGGGCGTGGTCGTTCAGCCACGCCCACTGGAAGATCGTCTGGATCGGGTCCTGCGGCAGGCCGCAGACGGCATAGGTCGCGCTCGCCGGGTGGGTGGCCGAGAAGCGGTCCGCCGTCGCCGAGTGCCGGCGCGCGTACCAGGCGAGGGACGGGTACAGGGGCTGGCCGTCGCCGCCGAGGGCCACCCCCTCCTCGCTCACGGAGGCAGTGGCCACCGCCCGCACACGGCCGCCGGGCAGGGAGGAGACAACCGTGCGCGCCAGGCTCTCCACCACGGCCATGACGGCGGCGGGCTCGTGCACCGGCCCGGTGCCGTCCGTGCCCACCGGCGTTGGGGCACGGGCGACGCGGCGGGCGCCATCCGGCGCGAGGGCGACCACCTTGATGCGGCTGGTGCCGACGTCGATGCCGAGGTCGAGGTCCACCGGGCCATACCCCTCCCCTGCCGAGCTCTCTCCTAAGGGGTGGCGCCCGACCGATTCAGCCTCCGTCCGCCGGCAGGCGCTCGGGCGACAGGGTGCGCGCGAGGGCCCGCGCGCTCGCCAGGTCGTCCGGTCCGGGCCCGAGGCGCGCCGCGTTCAGGGCGGCCGCCGCCGCCGCGAGCGCCAGCGCCTCCGATAGCGGCAGACCATGGGCGCGACCGGCCAAGAGCCCGGCGAGAAACACGTCGCCGGAGCCCGTTGGGTTCACGGCCGCCACGCGGGCCGCCGGCACGCGCCACGCGCCGTCCGGCGCGAAGGCCACCGCACCGTCTTCGCCCTGGGTGACCACGACCAGGCCGACGCCGCTGCGAAGGAGTGCGCGCGCACGCCCGGCCAGGCTCTCTCCCGGCGCCGTCCGCGCGAACTCCTCGCGGTTCACCTTGACGACGTCGGGCACGCTCCGAAGGCCCGCCGCCAAGACTGCACCGTGCGCATCCAGGGCCACCAGGGCGGCGCCACGAGCCCTACAGCGGTCGCCCCAGCGCGCGTACAGGTCCACGGGCAGCCCAGGCGGCAGGCTGCCCGTGAGGGCGATCGCGTCGCCGCGGGCGGCACGCCGGAAGAGGTACGCCTCGAGGCTGATGACCGCCAGCGGGGCCACCACCGGGCCGCGCCCGTTCAGGACGGTGGCGCCGTTCTCTGGGTCGACGACGATCGTACAGACGCGGGTCGCGCCGTCGGTCGGGAACCAGCGGGCGGGGAGCCCCTCGCCCCGGGCAAGGGCGCGCACGCTGCGGCCGACGGCCCCGCCGGCGAGGCCGACGATGCGGGCCTCGACGCCGAGCGCGAGGAGGGCGCGCGCCACGTTCACCGCCTTGCCGCCGGCGCCCAGGCACTCGGCCGCCGCGACGTGGACGGCGCCGGGCCGCAGGCGCTCGACGCGAAGCGTGCGATCGAGCGCCGTGTTGAGGGACACCGCGGTCACGCACAGGCGGCGGGGCGTCACCTGCGGCGCCC
>JAKASY010000526.1 GCA_021817625.1 Bacillota bacterium
TCGACAAGCAGCTGCAGGCGTCGCTCGCCCTGCCCCTCAATACGGCCATCCCGGTCTATCACAGGCTCCAGGCCGAGATCCTCGCCCAGTTCCCCTGGATCCCGCTCTTCTATCCGACGTTCTGGTTCATCGTGAACCCGCGCGTCGGCAACTTCGGCGTCCACCCCACGTGGCCGACCGACTTCCAGGCCTGGACCGTGAAGGGCTAGCGTCGGCGCCCGCCCAGAGCCGGTCGCCGCGAGGCCGCCCGAGGGCGGCCTCGCGCGCTTTCGCCCAGTGCCGCGCGCCCCGCCGCGGCCCTGGAACGAATTGCCTCGAGGCGCGCGCGGCCGTACCATGGGAGCGCAGGCCGACCGCGCCCGGTGCGTCGGGCGCGCGAACGGGAGGCGTGATGTGACCCGCTACGAGCAGACGATGCGCTGGATCCAGCAGTACATCGCCGACCACGACCTGAGGCCGGGCGACCGCCTGCCGCCGGAGCCCGAGCTCGCCCAGGCGGCGAGCGTGAGCCTGATCACCCTGCGCCGCGCCATGGCGGAGATGGCCATGCGCGGCCTCGTGCGGCGTGAGCAGGGTCGCGGCACGTACGTGCAGGCCACGCTCATCGACACGGAGACGACGCGCCTGGGCAGCCTGCGCGACACGCTCGGGCCGGAGCACAGCCTGACGACAGACCTCCTGCGCGTGCGCTCGCGGCCCGCCGCGGCGGCCGAGCGCGCCGCGCTCCAGCTCGGCCCGAGGGCGCCCGTGTGGGAGATCGCGCGCCTGCGCCGGATCAACGGTGACCCGGCGATCCTCGAGGTTGCGGCCGTGCCGGCGGCGCGCGCACCCGGCCTCGACGCCCACCTCGTGCGCGACCCGGGCGGCTCCCTGTACCGCCACCTGGCCGAGCGCTACGGGCTCGAGGAGGGCCACGAGGAGCAGACGCTCGTGGTGCGGGCGCCCGACGGCGAGGCGCGCACCCGCCTTGGGCTCAAGGCGCGCGACCTGGCCGTGATCGTGAGCGGCACGAGCTACACCCTCGAAGGCGTGCCGTTCGACGCCTTTCGCCTCACGTTCGATCCAGGCCGCTTCGCCTTCCACCTGCGCTCGACGCCGCTGGCCGGGCTCATCGCCCTGGCCGCGAGCCACCCCGAGGGCGACGCCGCGCAGGGCGAGTAGGGAGCGCTAGGCCGGGGTCCGGAGAGCGACGTCGGCGATCACGGTCACGTCGGCGTGCCGCCACAGGTGCGTTGCCGGCCAGGCCCGCTGGACGTGGCCGGAGAGGAGGGCGGCGAGGGCCGCCTCCTTGCCCGTGCCCGCGGCCACCAGGACGATGCTGCGCGCCTCGAGGATGGTGCCCACGCCAACCGTCACCGCCCGCTCGGGCACGGCCTCGGTCGGCCCGAAGTCGCGGGCAGCCGCGGCCCTCGTGGCGGCCGCGAGCTCGACCACGCGCGTGCGGGAGTGGGCCGCGGAGCCGGGCTCGTTGAAGCCGATGTGGCCGTTGCGTCCAAGGCCAAGAACGCACAGGTCCCAGCCGCCCGCCTCGATGATCGCCGCTTCGTAAGCCCGGCAGGCGCCCTCGAGGTCGGCGCTGTCGCCGTCGGGGACGTGCACGCGCGCGGGCGCTGGCCGAAGGCGCCCGACGAACTGGCGCTGCATGTACGCCCGAAAGCTCGCCGGATGACCCGGGCCGAGGCCCGCGTACTCGTCAAGGTTGAACGTCGTCGTCGCGGCGAACGTTGCGATGCCCTCCGCCGCCAGCTCGACCAGGCGGTCGTACATCGGCAGGACGCTCTCGCCCGTCGGCAGGCCGAGAACGCTCTCGGGCCTGAGCCTCACCTCGCGCGCGACGATCTCCGCCGCCGTCTCGGCCGCCGCGCGCGCGTCCGCGCACCAGAGAACGCGCATCAAGCGCCCGTCCCCTCCTCGTCCATCCCCGCCAGGCCGGGCCGCCGCGCCAGGCGTGGGAAGTTGTGGAGATGGGCCCGGTACAGGGCGTCGTATAGGGCGGTGCGCCGCGCGTCCGGATCGATCCGGCGCACGTGCGCCCCGCTCGATCGCAGGGCCGCGTCCACCCCTGTGCCCTGGAGGCTGTCGCCGGCCACGCCGCTCAGGAGGGCGGCGCCATAGCCCGCCGCCGACTCGAGGGCGACGACGCGCACGGGCCTCCCTAGGGCATCGGCCAGGATGGCCTCGAACACAGGCTCCGCGCCCGGCTCGCCGCCGGCGACGACCACCTCGGCCTCCGTCCGGATGCACGTCTCGATCACGTCCAGGCAGCGGCGCACCTCCATGGCCACGCCCTCGAGCAGGGCGCGCATGAGCTCGGCCGGACCGTGGCCGAGGCCGAGGCCGACGACGGCGCCGGCCACGTCCTCGCGCCAGATCGCGCCCTGCTCGCCGCCCGCCAGGTAGGGCGCGATGGAGAGGCCGCGAGCGCCGACCGGCACGTCGCCGGCTGCGGCCACCAGGGCGTCCTCGTCGCGACCGGTGAGGCCGGCCAGCCAGGCGACGGCCGAGCCGGTGCTCAGGAGGTCTGTCTCGAGGCCGTACCAGCCGGGAGCGGCGTGGGGCGTCACCAGGTAGCGGCGGTGGCGGTCCAGGCGGCGGCTGCGCGACGAGGCGAGGACCACCGTGCTCGATCCGGGGACGAGCGCCACCCGGCCCTCGCCGAGGCCGCCCGCGCCCAGCACCGCCGCCACGGAGTCCGCGGCGCCGACGTGCACGGGCAGGTCGGGCTCGACGCCCCACGCCTCCGCCCACCGCATGGCGAGGCCGGCGGGCGCGGCGTCGGGCGGCAGGATGGGCGGCACCTGGCCGGGCGAAAGGCCCCACAGGGCCAGGAGGTCCGGGTCCCAGGCGCCGCTCGAGAGGCGCGCCGCGCCGAAGCCGGCCGCGGTCGAGGGATCGGTCGCGACCGTGCCCGTCAGCTCCAGGTACAGGTAGTCCTTGGCCGACAGCACGAGGTCCGCCCGGCGCCCCAGGCGGGCGTGGTGGTAGGCGTACATCGGCCCGACGTAGCGCCCGTCGATGGGCATGCCCGTGAGGCGG